>JBDLIR010000352.1:0-2899 GCA_039714815.1 Actinomycetota bacterium
ATTTACGATTTACGTTCCCGACCATCTGACTTCTGGCATCTGGTATCTGGCATCTGGTATCTGGCATCTGGATTCTGGCATCTGGATTCTGGCATCTGGATTCTGGCATCTGGCATCTGGCATCTGACTTCCGCCATCTGACTTCCAGCAACCCCGCCCGTTAACGAAGAGCCGGATATCCTTGTTGACCGGTAGGTGTTGTCCTCATGTACAAACGATCACTCATGCTCGCCGTCGGCGTGGTACTCGCGAACCTGGTGGCTGTGCCCGCTATGGGAGCGGTCATGCCCGCACGCGACCTCCTCCCCGATGGGGATACGAGGCCGATCGTGGTGTCTGCCACCCTTGAGACGCCACAGCCGCACAACAGCCTGCTCGAGGCAGACATCGTCATCGATGCCTACGACAACGACGGTATAGCCAGATACGAGTACCGATGGAGTGGCCCGACGATTCAGGATGTCCATCCCGTTGCCGTGCTATCCCCGACCGTGACCTACGAGTCTGTGAGACCGGGTTCTTCCTACGCGTTGGACGTTCGGGCGGTTGACGTGAACAACAATTCGTCCGACTGGTACCACGCTTGGCAGGGCAAGACGCCAGCCGTACCGAACGTCATCGTTGCAGGTGACTCGATCGCCTCCGGATACACCAGGGAATGGTTCACGGGTGAGGCGACATGCATCGACAGTGGTTACTCCTACGGGCACGCGCTCGCTGCAGAGGTCGCGGCGAGCCTCCCTACCTCCTGGGCCCCCACATACACGAACGTCGCGTGGGCGGGTGCGGGCGTCGATGACATGGTCGAGGGCGGAGCGGACTCGTGTGGAGTGTCGCACACATCCCAGGTCGACCGGATCAGTGCTCTTGCTTCACCCGACACGTGGAACGTCGTCGCGATCACAGCGGGCATCAACTCGACGAACTGGACCGATGTCATCGTGGAGTTGACGGCAGATGCAACGCTGTCCCTGTCTGCTTCGGGGGACAAGGACGCGTGCGATTCAGCGGTGACGAACATGTGGAACATCGAGTCGAAACGCACCGCCGTTTCGCAAGAAACGGACGCTGTGAGTTCTGCGATCACCAGCGCAACGAACGCCCAGGTTCTGTGGACCGGGTACTACGACATCACCGACACCGAACTTGCTCCTCTGTACCGGCCGATCACCGGTGCGTGCTCTGATGAGATGTCGTACGCCCTCGACACGCTCCATGGCGCTTTGCGGGCAGGGCTTTCCGAGCAGGTCAAGTGGGTGGACATCGATACTGACATTGCGACTCAGAAGTGGGCAGGTTGGCCCCATCCGAGCCCCCAGGGCCAGGCAACCATCGCCCACCGCATCGCCCTTTCCCTCAATTCTTAGGACTTTGGCGTCGATACGGACGAAATATCAGCCGTATCGACGCCAAAGTCCTGAAAGACTTGTCGCAGGGGTGTGACACCATAGGGGTATGGACGAACCGGCGATCTTGCATGCGGACCTTGATGCGTTCTACGCCGCCGTAGCGGTCCTCGAGAACCCATCCCTTGCAGGCAAACCCGTCGCGGTGGGGACAGGTGTTGTGCTGTCGTGCACGTACGAGGCAAGGGCGTTCGGCGTGCGCGGTGGCATGCGGATGGTCGACGCTCGGGCGAAGTGCCCATCGATGATCGAGGTCGACGGGACCTTCGGCGCCTACCCGCAGTACTCGCGCAAGGTGTTCTCCATCTTCGAATCCTTCACACCAGAGATCGAGCCCCTTTCGATCGATGAGGCGTTTCTGGATATCTCAGGATCCCTTCACCTGTTCGGTGACCCGTTGTCGATCGCCAACCAGATCCGATCCGAGGTGAGGGAGCAGACCGGCCTGGCCGTTTCGGTCGGGGGGAGCACGCGCAAGTTCCTGTCGAAGATCGCAAGCCAGGTGGCCAAGCCGGACGGTGTGGTCATCGTGGAACCCGGCACCGAACTCGAGTTCCTCCACCCGCTACCCGTGTCGTACCTGTGGGGTGTGGGGCCCGTCACGAAGCGGAAGCTGAACGAACTCGGTATCGAAACGATCGGTGACATCGCCAACACACCGTACAGCTCTCTCGTAGCGATGCTTGGCGGCGGGGCAGCGAGCCATCTCGGTGCTCTTGCCAACAATCAGGATCCCCGGCAGGTATCGACTTCGAGAAAGGCGAAGTCCGTTGGGGCTCAAAGCGCGATGCGGTCCCAGATCCGCACGCTCGAAGAACTCAAGCCCATGCTGCTTCGCCTCATCGACAAGGTTGCCGCACGCCTGCGTAAGAAGAACCGCACCGCACGGACGATCACGATCCGGGTTCGGTTCGGAGACCTGTCCGCCGTCACGAGATCCGCGACGATGCCGACCCCGACAGCATCGACACAGGCCATCGTCGATATCGGCGTTCAACTCCTCGCAAAGGTGCTTGAGGAGTATCCGAAACACGAGATCTCCCTGCTCGGGGTGTCGACGGCGGGCCTCGGTGTGGGGGAGCCACTCCAACTCGCCCTCGGCGTTGACGATACGACTACCGGCGGTACACCCGCCGAACTCGAATACGGTGCGCTCGACGAATCGGTCGATGAGCTGCGCCGCAAGTACGGCAGGGACGTGGTCACGCACGGTTCGGACCTGCTCTCTGGCCGTTCTGCCTTTGGCGATGGACTCTCGGATGTGATGACACCCGACGAACGGCTCGTCGTTGCCGAGGACGAGGGACCGGAGTACGTCGAGTTCGAGGAGTAGACCGAGGCGGCGAAGAGCCGGGATTCCAGTTGGGGGCCTGACCCTAACCTCAGCGGATGGCTTTGAATCATTGGGTTTGGATCATCGTCGCCGCGCTCGGTTGGGGAACCGGGGGGATCGCGACGCGAGCTGCCTTCGGAGAGGGAGTCGGCGTGTGGAC
>JBDLIR010000353.1:0-2892 GCA_039714815.1 Actinomycetota bacterium
GGAAAGCGGAGAGCGCTTCCGCTCAGTCGTAGCTGATCTTCTTGCCTTTTCCGATCGCAACGATGCCTGCATCAGACACGGTGAACTCCTCGCGGTCGCGGTCAGCATCGACCCCGATCTTCCTATTGCGCGGGATCACCAGTTTCTTGTCCAGGATGGCGTTCCTGACTGATGCACCGGCGCATACGGTCACGTTATCGAAGAGGATGGAATTCTCCACGACCGCCCCCGGCTCGATACGAACGTTCGGCGAGATGACCGAATGATCGACGACCGCACCCGTGATGATCGAACCCGGTGAGATGATCGAGTTCGAGACTCGCCCTGCACCGAACTCGCCGTGTGCGACGATCTTTGCGGGGGGAAGGGTCCGATGGGCGTTGTAGACGGGCCACGCCCTGTTGTATAGGTTGAAAATCGGGTGCGGGTCGACAAGGTCCATGTTCGCCTCGTAGTACGAATCCAGCGTCCCGACATCGCGCCAGTAGTGGCTGTCACGCGGGGTCTCGCCGGGTACGGTGTTCTGGGTGAAGTCGTACACGTGGGCATCGCCGCTCTTGACGAGAGCGGGAATGAGGTCGCCACCGATGTCGCGGCCGGATCGGTTGGAGGCAGCGTCCGCGTTCAAGATGTCGACGAGGACATCGGTCGTGAAGACGTAGTTCCCCATCGACGCCAGAATCTGGTCAGGAGCGTCGGGAAGCCCGACCGGGTCTTCCGGCTTCTCACGGAATGCGGTGATCATCGACGAATCGGCGCCCTTTTCGATCACGCCGAACTGTGAAGCCTGGTCTATCGGTACACGGATACCGGCAACAGTGACCCCGGCGCCGGTCTCGATGTGATGCTGGAGCATCTGGTCCGGATCCATCCGGTAGATGTGGTCCGCACCGAACACGAAGATGTACTTTGGTGACTCGTCGTCGATCAGGTTCATGTTCTGGTAGAGCGCATCGGCAGACCCGGCGAACCACTGCGGCCCTCTCCGCATCTGCGCCGGCACCGTCGTCACGAAGTTCTCGAGGATCGTCGACATCCTCCACGTGGTCGAGATGTGGACGTCGAGGCTGTGGCTTTTGTACTGCGTGAGCACGACGATGCGGCGGTACCCGCCGTTCGCCAGGTTCGACAGCGCGAAGTCGATGAGTCTGTATTGGCCACCGTGGGGCACCGCCGGCTTGGCCCGCACGGTGGTGAGTGGCATCAATCGAGTTCCCTTGCCCCCTGCGAGGACGATCGACAGGACTCTTTTCTCTATTGCAAGAAGGTTCATGACCCCATTGTCGCACACAGCAACGGCCCCGCGTCGCGGATTTCAGACGCGCAGAGTTTCGTCGTCTTCGTAAGAAGCTAGATTGCGCTTATGAGATCAACACCTGCGCCACTGAGTCCGGAAGACCGATGGTCTTTCAACGAAGGAACACATTCGAAGCTCTATCGGGTTCTCGGAGCCCATGTCGTGCCAGAAGGAACGACGTTCCGCGTGTGGGCACCCTCGGCGTCACGGGTAACTGTCGTTGGTGAATTCGACGGATGGGGCGAAGGGATCGATCTCCACGGCGATGACTCGGGTGTCTGGTCAGCAACCATCTCCGGCATCGGACAAGGGGACGTGTACAAGTACAGGATCACGGCATCGGGGGGTGGTGCGCCATTTGACAAGGCAGACCCCTTTGCGTTCAAGGCAGAGGAACCTCCCCGGACCGGTTCGGTCGTTTGGGATCTTTCGTACGTGTGGGACGACGACGACTGGATGGATACGAGAGGGGAGCGCAACGGCCTCAACGCTCCGATATCCATCTATGAACTCCACCTCGGTTCGTGGAGATACGAGCCAGGTGGATATCGTGCCATCGCTGTTCAACTCGCGGACTACATGACAAGCCTCGGCTTCACGCACGTCGAACTGCTCCCGATCATGGAACACCCGTTCTACGGTTCGTGGGGGTATCAGTGCACCGGCTACTTTGCGGCGACGTCGCGCTACGGAGACCCGCAGGACCTGATGTTCCTCATCGACCACCTCCACAGCCGCGGGATCGGCGTGATCCTCGATTGGGTCCCGTCCCACTTCCCTTCCGATTCGTTCGGGCTCGCCCGGTTCGACGGGACGCACCTGTACGAGCATTCCGATCCACAGCAGGGATATCAACCCGACTGGGACAGCCTCATCTTCAACTACGGGCGCCACGAGGTGAGGAGCTTCCTCATGTCGAGCGCCATGCACTGGCTCGATACCTATCACGCCGACGGCATCAGGGTCGATGCCGTTGCGTCGATGCTCTATCGCGACTACTCACGCAAGGAAGGAGAATGGCAGCCCAACGTGTTCGGTGGCCGTGAGAACCTCGAGGCGATCGATTTCCTCAAGCAACTGAATGCAACTGTCTACGGCGAGCACGGCGACATCGTGATGGCGGCAGAGGAGTCGACGGCGTTCCCCCAGGTGACAGCTCCGGTTGATGCAGGTGGGCTCGGGTTCGGTGAGAAATGGGACATGGGGTGGATGAACGACACGCTCGCCTACATCTCACGCGATCCGATGTATCGCAGCCACCATCATTCAGAGCTCAGTTTCCGCATGGTCTACGCGTTCAACGAGAACTTCATCCTTCCGCTGTCACACGATGAGGTCGTTCACGGGAAAGGGTCGCTGCTTGCCAAGCAACCAGGAGACCGGTGGCAACAGCTTGCCGGCCTGAGGCTCCTCCTCGGATACCAGTGGGCCCAGCCAGGGAAGAACCTCCTGTTCATGGGTGGCGAGTTCGGTGCCGAAGCCGAATGGAACCACGAGCAGGAACTCGACTGGGCGCTTGCCAGTGCCGAAGGGCACGCAGGTGTGCAACGTTTCGTTAGTGATCTCAATGCACTCCTCACATCGACACCTGCCCT
>JBDLIR010000354.1:0-2880 GCA_039714815.1 Actinomycetota bacterium
TCCTGGAGCGGTGCATCGAGGCCGAGGAGGACCATCCCCGACACCAGCGACTGCATCACGAGAGCGCCGAGAATCGCCCCGGGTATGGTGCCAACCCCACCCGTCAGCGATGTTCCGCCGATGACGGCTGCGGCGATCACGAACAACTCCGTCAGTTGGCCCATGCCGCTCGTGGCAGCGTTGAGACGGGCGATCTGTACGGCTGCTGCGATCGCCACGAGGATGCCCATCACCATGAACGTCTTGATGATGGTCCACTTGGTCTTGATTCCAGCGAGTTCCGCGGCCTCGGGATTTCCCCCGAGCGCATAGACGTAGCGGCCGAATCGCGTACGTCCCGCAATGAAGTACACGACGAGTGCCACGACGATGGTGATGAGAACTGGCGTAGCGAGACCGAGCGGGATGGTGAGCCCTCCCTCGGGCCAGACGATGTTGTTCTCCTCCGCGTACCTCATCGCGAGGCGTTCCGGCATTGGATGTGCGTTGATGACCGCTGTAGCTCCGAGGATGACGAGAACGCCGACGACCCCGATCAGGATCTCGGCCCACATCGGTCGGGGCTCGAAGCCGAACTTCTTGCGCTGTCTGCGCTTGCTCCACATCAGGAGAACGATCGCGGCTGAAGCTACGATCCCGATGATCCAGGTCCAGGTGCCACCGATCGTTCCGCGAGCCCCGCCACCGAATAGTTGGAACGTTGCGTCCATCGGAGCAATGGTGCGTCCGCTCGCCATCCACCACGCTATGCCTCGCCAAACGAGGAGGCCACCGAGTGTGACGATGAACGACGGCACGTAGAAGTAAGCAACGATCGCTCCTTGGAACGCACCGAACAGCGCCCCCATTGCGACTCCTGCGGTCAGCGCGATGATCCAGATCAATGGATGCCCGATGCCGAAGAAATCCGGCAGGATCTCCGTTTGCAGGAGAGCCATGGCCATGCCGATCGCGGCGAGCATCGAACCTACGGACAGGTCGATGTTCTTCGTGACGATGATGAGGACCATTCCCGTTGCCATGATGGCGACAACCGAGGTCTGAACGGAGAGGTTCCAGAGGTTGCGCGGTGTGAGGAACGTTCCTCCGGAGAGGATGTTGAAACCAACCCAGATCACGACCAGCGCGATGATCATGCCGAGCAGCCGAGTATCGATCTCTGCCACACGCATCAACGAGCCGAGGGGAAGGCCCTTGCTGCTGCTCTCGCTGGTCGACGGGTCCTCGATCTCGGCAGTCGGTGTGTCAGTGTTGGTTTCGTCGCTCACGTCGACACTGATTATGACATAGCGAGGACGAGATACAGAACCGGCAACGGAGAACGGAGATAGACAAGACCCCCGCAGCCGGGGCTGCGGGGGTCATGTCACTCGTTGTTGGTGTCAGCGAACGTCCTTATGGACAGACGGCGACACTTCCGGCTTCGACGTCCTTGCAGAGGTCTTCGACGGTGACCCAACCGGCATCCACGACGAGGTCGAGGTTGTCCGCGGTGATCGGCTGTGGCGCAAGCAGGATGGTGTTCATGCTGTTGCCGCCCGGCGTGTCGAACACGATCGCACCAGGGACTGCGTCCAGCGCGGTTCCTGCTGCCAACTGGGCAGCGACCTCACCAGCCGCTGTGCCGAGCAAGCGAGCGTCCTTCCAGACGTCGACGGTCTGGGTTCCGAGTGCAACACGGTTCAGTGCTGCTCCGTCACCGTCCTGTCCCGAGACAGGCACGCTGCCATCGAGACCCTGAGCTGCGAGTGCCGCAACAACACCGCCGGCCATGCCGTCATTTGACGCCACAACTGCCTGGATGTCGTTGTCGTTCTCCGTGAGGAACTGTTCCATGTTGGTCTGTGCTATCTCAGGAGCCCAGTTGTCCGTGTAGGAGTCACCGACGATGGTGATGTCACCAGCGTCGATGGCGTCCTGGAGGACTTCCTGCTGTCCGCCACGAAGGAAGTCGGCGTTCGCATCGGCCGAGTTGCCCTTGATCATCACGTAGTTGCCCGTAGGCGCCTGCTCGAGGATGGCCCGTGCCTGCATCCGACCGACCTCAACATTGTCGAACGTGATGTAGAACGCACCTTCATCTTCGATCAAACGGTCGTACGCGATCACCGCGATTCCCTGGTCAACCGCGGACTGGACTGCTGGCTTGATCGCCGTGCCGTCCTGGGCGAGGATGATCAGCGCGGTCGCGCCCTGAGAGATCAGGTTCTCGACGTCCGCGAGTTGCTGCTCAGCAGATGAGCCGGCGTCCGTTGAGATATACCGTGCGCCTGCTGCTTCAAGGGCAGCCTTGATCGCAGGCTCATCCCAACGGGCCCAACGTTCTTCGTTGTAGTTGTTCCAGGAGACACCGACGATCGGGCCGTCAGATGCGGCAACGGTCGTGTCGGTTCCCGATGCTTCAGTGGTCGATGTGTCGTCTGAGCTGCTGCACGCTGCAGCGATCAGGGCGAACACAGCGATCAGCACGAGGATCTTCATGCTTCGTCTCATTGTTCCTCCAAATGTGTATGGATGGCTCCGCCGCAAAAGCGGTGGCAGGGGAAATCATACGCACAATCGCGTGGCTCAGGGTCGTCGGTAACCTTGAATCGCGCGTCGGTTCGTGGCGGCGCACCGACCTGCGGACCGGTAGCCATCACACGACGACTCAGGTGTGCTGAGGTCAGGAGGAATCGATGATGACGCGATCGAGACGCCCGGTCGTCAAAGCTGCGTTGGCAGCCATTGCCGGCATCGCACTGGTTGTGGGTGCCTTCGTACTGTTCGTCGTGCCGAAGGGCTCCGGCTGCACACCCTCGGTCGAGAACCCGCAATGGTCCGTTGCGCGTCAGTGGGACGAGGTGCTACTCGACGCCATCCGGCGCGATATCCCTGCCC
>JBDLIR010000355.1:0-2862 GCA_039714815.1 Actinomycetota bacterium
ACGGATCACGGTTCACGGTCCACGGTCCACGGTTCACAGTCGAAGAATGGATCTTCCGCTGACGGCTGATGGCTGATGGCTGACAGCTTCCTTCGTATTACGTACTACGCATCGCGCCATCCGTCGGACAACTGCCGTGTACCATCGAGCCGTCGAGTCGCTTCGATTGGGGGACGGCCCGCAGATGGATCATTACTACGACATCGCATTCACGGCACCGGTGCGCCAGTTGCAGGAAGCAAAGGGCTCCCGATCGCGTCCTCCGCAGGAAGTCGGGGATGCATCCACGCCTCAGCGTCTCGGTCCCGCTGAGATAGAGCACATCACCGCTCGAGACAGCCTCTATCTCTCCACGATTGGCGAAACCGGCTGGCCATATGTGCAGCATCGCGGAGGCGCGGCAGGGTTCGTCAAGGTACTCGATGAGAGCACGATCGGCTGGCTCGAACGGAACGGCAACCGCCAGTACATCGGGACAGGCAACATCACCGCTGACGATCGGGTCGCCCTCATCATGGTGGACTACGCCAACCGGCAAAGGCTCAAGCTGTTCGGCCGCGCCACGTACCACCCGCAGGCCACACCCGAGCTCATTACTGCGACGGGTGAGGAGAAGATGCGCAGCGATGGGGCGATAACCATCGAGGTCGCCGGCTACAGCTGGAACTGTTCCAAGTACATCACGCCCCGCTTCGCCACCGATCAGATACACACGCTCCTCGCGCCGTATCAGGAACGTATCGCCGACCTCGAAACCGGGCTCGATGCCGCCAATCAGGAGCTACAACGGCTTCGCCACACAGACGACCACGTCCCGGATCGTTGATCACGAGGCCAGCCATTCTGACTCTGCGCGTTTCGCTCACGCATCAGCTCTCCAGGCTGGCATGTACCTTGGCCGCGAGCCCAGCTGGCCGACCGGGGTATGCGGTGGCGAGAAGCATCCGGTCCCAGGCTTCGTCGGAGCCTGTCACGCTCACTTCGCCGTTCGCTCGACCCTTGTCCCAGTTGGTGTCGCCTGCGGCCCATCGTTGGAGAAAGTCGAGGGGTGCGGTCACGACGACGGTGGGATCATCGGCGGGCCCCGGTTCCTGACGGAGGCTCTGACCGGTTACCGTCAGGGTCACGACCTTGTCCCCGATTCGCCACTCGTAGGACTCGCTGAGTTCGAGTTGCTCCGGCGCGGCGTAGCTGATGTCGTGGTCGTAGATCTGGCGGACCGGGTCACCGATCTGCATGGTCGCACCCCAGCGCCGAAGCTCCCGAAAGACGGGACGGAGACCCTCGGCCCGGTCGGTGACCGCGTAGCGGACACCCTCTCCGACCTCTCCGGCGCTCCGCTCGATGAGTCCGGCCGCCTGGAGGCGCCTCAACCGGTCGGACAACACGTTGTTGCCGATGCCGGGCAGATGAGCTTTCAACTCGTGGTACCGCAGCGAGCCGGCCATCAGCTCGTGGATCACAACCATCGTCCAACGATCCCCGAGCACGTCTAGTCCGCGGGCGAGCGGACAGAATCGGTGATAGCCGTCCCAGGCTCTGCTTGGCATCTGTCATGCCTCCATTTGTCTTGATCGTGTTGCTGCTGTGTGTAGCCACATTGTGGCTCTCATCGGCGCGCTTGTGCCAGGTGAGATGACGGGTTCGACCACGACGGATGCGGATCGTCGACGTGTTGAACGTGTCCACCAACGGTAGTCGTGACGTCAGGGTGCCAGGGAGCGAACGCGACATGGCCAGCGAGTTTGCTGGCGGCGCTGATCGGGTCTGGATAACCCCAGGCGAGCTCTTCGTGGGTTCCGGTGCTGGTGACGACGTCCCAGTAGTGCGCTGTTCCCTTGTACTGGCACAGGGTGCGCAGCTGGGTAGGTCGAAGCCAGTCAACATCGACGGCAGCGAGCGGAACGTACCAGATCGGCGGCATTCCGGTCTCGAGCACCAGACGGGGCCGATCGGTCTCGGCGACCACGATGTTCTCGACATGTATAGTCACCCGACGGCTGGATTCGAGTACGTCGACTCTCCGATACGGATCACGAGGCTTGAAGGACATCTGAACGTCCTCCTCGTACCACTCGTCGGCGATATCGAGCGGGATCGCCGCCAGATCCACGAGTTCCGGGATGTCCGGTGGGGGCGAGTCCCAGAGGCGAACCCGCCGATCGGCCCGACCGGCGAGCGCCATCCATCGCCCTCCACGCTCATCCGTCCTACCGTCTGTCCGGTCCAGCGCAGGAAGTGCGCTGGACGGGACGACGAAGGTCGGGTGGCGGCCTGGTTCGTACAGCAGCCAGGTGTCGGTGGTGTCGATGACCCACTCCCCATCGGTGCGGGCTCGGAGTCTCCGCTGTGCCGGCTCGAGCCGGCGGCCGCCGGTCACGATCACCCCTGTGGCATCAGTGCAGCGAATTGAGCTGTGTCGAATACCAGCTTTGCCGACGCCAGCTTGCCGTTACGGACCGTGTTCCATTCGGTCATGAGGACCGTTCCGGGGGTGGCCGGGGCGCCGAGCTCGAAATCGTAGATCGACACGACGTCGTCTCCGTCCTCCAACTGGCGGTGCATCGTGTACCCCCTCGCCATCGCCTGGGCCGCTTGGCTGCCTTCGATGAACGCCGCCTTGCCCACCGACTGCAGCATCGGACCCTCGAACGAAAAGTCATCGGCGATGAATGCGAGCGCAGCGTCGAAGTCACCCGACGTGAAGGCGTCCAGATAGCTCCTGACGACCGTTGCGTTACTCATGGTTGTCTCCCCTCTTGAAGCTCCACAACGGAACTCCTATAATGAGAGTATACACTCATAACAAGATAATGCAAATCGAATTGTACAAGAGGAGCGGTGTCAGCCAGAGGTTCAGGT
>JBDLIR010000356.1:0-2851 GCA_039714815.1 Actinomycetota bacterium
AGAGGGAGCGGCCGAATTCGACTACTTCGCCATGGCGGAGGAGTATCTCGATCTCGTCAGCCCACAGCCGACAGCCAACAACTGACCGAGACCGACCGACCGCTTCTGGCGTCCTCACCGTCCACATCTGGACGATTCAGACGCCTGAACGGGCCGGCGGGTGGGTGGTCCGTGGCCGCAGGGGGTTGAAGTAGGATCGGGTCATGGAGGATCAGACAAACCGCGAGGCGCGCAATGTAGTCGGTGAACCGTTGGAACAGTGCGGCATCGATCCGGTCACCGGGTTCTTCCGCGACGGTTCATGCAATACCGACCAGCGAGACAGGGGAAGCCACACGATCTGTGCTGTGGTGACGAAGGAGTTCCTCGAGCATCAGGCCAGCATCGGCAACGACCTGCGCACCGCGATGCCGCGTTTCCACTTTCCCGGACTCGTCCCCGGCGACCGCTGGTGCGTGACCGCAAGCAACTGGCTGCGGGCTCACCACGATGGCGTCGCGGCGCCGGTCGTACTCGCATCGACCCACGAAGCGGTACTCGACATCGTCCCCCTCGAGATCCTGAGGCAACACGCCGTCGACGTACCGCCCGACCCCTCCGTCCTTGAATGACTCTGCGACATACGCGTCTCGCGAAGTTACGCAAGAGCGGATTGGGATAGAGTTCCCGGGAGTGAGTTGTGGAGGGCAGTGGACACGATACCGCACCGCGTTCTGGCGAACGCACAGGAACTGAAGGACGACCCGGCGCTGATCCGGCGTGTCGGAGACGATTGGGAACCGATCACGTGGAGTGAGTACGGGGCGTCGGTGGAGCGAACGGCAGGGGCGTTGATCGCCTCGGGCATCGAGGCCGGGGACAGGGTCGCGATCTTGTCGTACAACACCCCGGAGTGGGTGATCTTCTCCGTCGCCGCAATGGCCGTCGGCGCCGTGCCGGTCGGGATCTACTTTGCGAGTTCAGCTGAGGAGATCGCCGAGATGCTCGAACGCTCCAGATCCCGCGTCGTGCTGTGCCAGACCGCTTCACTCGCCAAGAAGGTCGACACCGCTGCCCACGAGAGCCTCGAACTCGTGATCGGTGTCGAAGACGCGCCCGAAGGCGTCGTTGGATGGGACGACTTCCTCGATCGGGCGGACAAGGCCGCGGCGTCCGCCCTCACCGACAGGCTCGATGCGATCGACCCGCAACAGCCTGGGACGCTGATCTTCACGGCAGCCGGTCACGGGCATCCCATGGGAGTTGTGTTGTCGCACGCGAACCTCGTCTTTGCCGCACAGTCGTCGGTCGATCTCTTCGACGTGAACCAGGGCGATAGCGCACTGTCCTACCTGCCGCTGTCGCACATCGCGGAACAGATCTTCACGATCCTCGCACCGGCGCTCACCGGGTATCCCGTCGCGTTCTCTCAGTCGCTCGGGCGTGTCCGGGTCGGCCTTCCCGAGATCCAGCCGACCATCTTCTTTGGCGTGCCTCTTGTCTGGTCAGGGTTCGAAGCAGCGCTACGCAAACAGATCGATGGCCTCGAACGCCTCGAGCGCCGGGTCGCCTCCTGGGCGATGAAGATCAACAGGCACAACATCGCGTCACGAAACGCAGGCAGGAAGCTGTCGCTGTACCAGCAGGCGAGCGGAGCATTCGCTCGCCGTCTGTTCTCCGACAAGGTGAAGCACATGATGGGGTTCGAGAACTCCAGGCTCGCTTTCAGCGGCGCAGCGTCTCCCGACACGGCCATGCTCGAGTACTTCGCCGGCATGGACATCGCGATCCGAGACGTCTACGGGCTCTCTGAAGCAACGGGCCCATCATCGATCACGAGAGAGGGTGCCACCCGGTTCGGGACGGTCGGACATCCGATGCCGCGTGTGGAGATCGCCCTTGCGGACGACGGCGAGATCCTCATCAGGGGCGGCAGTGTCTTCCTCGGCTATCTCGATGATGAGCAAGCAACCGAAGCCGCGTTGCGAGATGGCTGGCTCCACACCGGCGACCTCGGCAGCTACGGCCCCGACGGCATGCTGACGATCACCGGCCGCAAGAAGGACATCATCGTGACAACCGGGGGGAAGAACGTCGACGCCGGTGCGATCGAACCGCTGCTCGAGGCCGATGAGTCGATCATCGACGCTGTCCTCGTCGGCGATGGCTACGACCAACTCGGTGTGCTCGTGTCTGTTGATGGCTCCCTTGGCGACCTCGACGCCGCACTTTCGCACGTGCAGGCCGTTGTGAAGCGGGTGAACAAGCGGTTCGCCCGTGCCGAACAGGTGCGTCGGGTCGGCCTGCTGCCTCGATCGCTGTCCCTTGAACATGGGGAGAGATCCGAAAGGGGCGGCCTCCGGCGAGCGGTCGTCATGGATCACTTCGCCGACGAGATCGAGGCCCTGTACCGGTAGCGGGATCTGCGCGTGTGTATGCTCGACGGGAAGCAGTATCGCAACACGGAGCGGGGTCTATGAACGCGGTAACAACGGATCGGCGATCTTGTGGGTGAGGGCTCACGGCAAGGGCGCAAGCCGGGATCGAAGCGGGTGGTCAGGGACCATCGAAGCGAGTCGTCAGCGAGCGGACGCGATGATGGCCTCTCCCCAATGACGACACGCAAGGTCCGCGAGGTCGGGTCGAAGGCTGGTTCCGGCACCGGCTTCGTTGCATTGTTCACCGGCACATCGGGAACAGGGAAGACGCTTGCTGCCGAAGTGCTTGCGTCTGAATTGGACGCAGACCTCTTTCGGGTCGATCTCTCCCAGGTCGTGTCGAAGTACATCGGGGAGACGGAGAAGAACCTCGCACGCGTATTCGAGCGGGCATCAAACAACGACGTAATCCTGTTCTTCGACGAGGCCGATGC
>JBDLIR010000357.1:0-2841 GCA_039714815.1 Actinomycetota bacterium
CGTGCGGGTGAGTCCGTCTGGAGCGTCGATGGGTCGACAAGGACCACCAGCACTCTGGCCCGTTCCGTGTGGCGTAGGAAATCGTGGCCGAGGCCTCTCCCCTCCGCAGCACCCTCGATGAGCCCGGGAATGTCCGCAAGCACGATCTCTCGCTCACCGACGGACACGACGCCGAGATTGGGTGTGAGCGTCGTGAAGGGGTAATCGGCGATCTTCGGCCTGGCCGCCGACACGCGTGAGATCAACGTCGACTTCCCTGCATTCGGATATCCGATGAGGGCGGCATCAGCGAGTAGTTTGAGTTCGAGCGTGACCTCGACCTCCTCGCCGTACTCGCCCTGTTCAGCGAAGGTCGGAGCCTTGCGTTGAGGGGAGACGAACGCGGCGTTGCCCTTGCCGCCCTTCCCACCGCGAGCGACGATGAGTTCCTGGCCGATTTCGACGAGGTCGGCCAGGACGATCCCTGTTTCGTCTTTGACCACGGTTCCGACGGGGACGAGCAGTCTGAGGTCCTCCCCTCGTCTTCCGTGCTTGGAGTCACCCTCGCCGTGGGTACCGCCGGGCGCTTTCCAGTCGGGATGCCGCTCGTATCGCAGCAGCGTCGGGATGTTGGGGTCAGCAACGAGGATGACGTCGCCTCCTGACCCACCCGAACCACCGTTCGGCTTCCCCTTGGGAAGGCCCTTGCGCCTCAGGAACGAGGAGACACCGGCACCTCCGTTGCCACCTCTGGCTCTGAGCGTGACACTGTCTACGAACATGAGTGATCAGCCGACAGCTTACAGCCAACAGCCGACAGCAAGAGAGGACTGTGGGGTGTGCGCTGGGAGCTGATCTAGCCCTCGATGAGGACGGACACCTGGCGGCGGCCGCGCCTGGAACCGTACTTGACGGTTCCTTCCTTGAGTGCGTAGAGCGTATCGTCACCGCCGCGACCGACGTTGTCGCCTGGATGGATGCGGGTACCGCGTTGACGGACGATGATCGCACCTGCGTTCACGACCTGGCCATCGAAGACCTTCGGGCCGAGACGCTTTGCCTGTGAATCGCGGCCGTTGCGTGATGAACCGCTTGCTTTGGTCTTCGACATCGCTACGCCTCCTCAGTGGCTTCAGGTTTGTCGGCTTTGGACACAGGGTCCTTTGCCTTCTTCTTCGAGCCTCCAGCGTTGATAGCTGTGACCTTGATCCTCGAGTACTTCTGACGGTGACCGTGGCGTCTGCGATAGCCGGTCTTGTTCTTGTACTTGAAGATGTCGATCTTCGGGCCCATGCTGTCACCGACGACCTCAACGGTCACGGACGCCTTGTCGAGCGTCTTCGTGTCGGCAACTACCGAGCCGTCGTCCTTGACGATGAGCAGCGGGGTATATGACACTGTGTCTGTGTTCTTGATGAGTTCCACATCGAGCACGTCGCCCTCGTGGACCTTTGCCTGCTTCCCGCCGGCACGGATGATCGCGTACATAATCCTCAGGTAATCTCTTCGAAAGTCGGGATCGTGTCTCCCGACGCGTTGAACATAGCTCCCCCGCGGGGGCGCGTCGTGAGTGTAGTACCGCTCCCCGCCTTCCGCTCACCGCTCTCCAAGAGCGAGCCCTGCGAGCCCTACTCCCTCGCGTCGTTCGCTCCAGCGTCGTGTGCCGGAATGCCGGTCGCAGCAGCTTCCTCGTCGAGGATGACGCCGCGCCCTCCACAATGCTCACAGACATTGGAGAACGACTCGAGCAACCCGGCAGAGACGTTCTTTCGCGTCATCTCGACGAGCCCCAGGTGAGACACGTCGAAGACCTGCGTGCGGGTCTTGTCCTTGGCAAGGTGCTCACGGAGCCGGCGCAGCACAGCAGCCTGGTTCTTCGTGTCCTCCATGTCGATGAAGTCGATCACGATGATCCCGCCGATGTCGCGCAGCCTGAGCTGTCTTGCGATCTCCTCTGCCGACTCCAGGTTGTTCTGGAGCACCGTCTCTTCGAGGTTCGTACTCCCGACGAACTTCCCCGTGTTCACATCGATGACCGTCAATGCCTCAGTGCGATCGATGACGAGGTGACCGCCAGACGGCAGCCACACACGCCGGTCAAGAGCCTTACGGAGCTGGTCTTCAACGTGGTAGCGCTCGAACAGTCCGAGTTCGTCCGTGTACAGGTTGACCTTCTCGACGAGGTCTGTCTCGGTGCCAGAGAGGTAGTCGAGAACCTTCTTGTGGGTCCTGGCATCATCGATGAGCAGCCTGCGGAAGTCTCGCGTGAAGTGCTCCCTGATGACGCGAAGCACAAGGGGCGGCTCCTCGTACACGACGGAGGGAACCGGAGCGGTCTTGCGGGTTTCAGAGATCTGCTCCCAGATCTCTTTGAGCCGTGCGATGTCGCCTTCTATGTCTTCACGGGTGGCGCCTTCGGCCGCGGTACGCACGATGATGCCCGTGCCCTTCGGCCTGAGTTCACCGACGATCTCACGCAATCTGCGGCGTTCATCGTCCGGGAGCCTGCGCGAGATGCCGCGCACCTCTTCATCGGGTGCGAGCACGAGGTAGCGCCCCGCAAGCGAAATCTGGTTGGTGAGGCGAGCACCCTTGTGCCCCATTGCGTCCTTGACGACCTGGACCAGAACAGGGTCACCTGTCTTGAGGGCGTTCTCGATGCGCTTGGCGTTGCCGTCGATCTTGTACTCGGAGTAGTTGACGTCGCCCGCGTAGAGAACGCCGTTCTTCCCTTCCCCGAAGTCGATGAACGCTGCCTCCATACCCGGCAGGACGTTGCGGACCCTCCCGACATACACATTGCCGACAAGGGACTTCCGATCCGAATGAGCAACGTAGTGCTCAACGAGGACGGGCCCCTCG
>JBDLIR010000358.1:0-2835 GCA_039714815.1 Actinomycetota bacterium
TGACATTGCGCAACCCGTGTTCGTGAAGAGCCGCAAGCGCACTACGGGTGACCTCCGCCGTGACGAACGGGTTTCCATCGCGGTCTCCCCCGACCCAGGAGCCGAAACGGATCGGTGAGCGATCGGCGCGTACATCGATCCCGAGGCGATGCATCTGGGCGGCGTAGTCATCGAGAACCTCAGGTATCGCGCCCGTGAACAACTCATCGAAGAAGTAGATGACCGACGTCGTCTCGTCCCTCGGATCCGGTCGGTCCCTGCGGATCTCGTCTGTCTGCCAGATGAGATCGATGACCTCAGCCATCCGTCGGTCGATGCGGCGTTTGTCAGCCTCCGTCGACCTCGGATCGAGACGACGCTCGAGTAGGTCGGCAACATGGTTGAGTTTCGTGAGAATGGAGCGCCGCGACGCCTCCGTGGGGTGTGCGGTGAAGACGGGCCGGAGTTCGAGTCGGTCCAGCAGGGCGTCGACCTCAGCGACATCGAGGCCTGCATCTTCGATCTGGTCGATCGTCTGCTCCATCCATCCGCGGTCTCCCCTGGTCCTTGCAGCGAACTCGTCGAGGCGATGCGTCTGCTCTGTCACGTTGGCGAGGTAGAAATACGCAGTGAATGCCCTCCCGAGCGTGCTGAGGGTTGCGAGGTCAAGACCGTCGAGGATGTCGCCAAGTGCGTCGTCATCAGACTTCGCACCGCTTGGCTCCAGACCACGGCCCGCCGCTCGCACCTGTTCGACCAGCCGGAGGATCTCCTGCCCTTCCTGGCGGACCAATGAGTCCCCCAGTTGTCGACCGAGGCGTCGGATATCGGCGCGCAGGGCTGCATCTCTGGCCGAATCCCGCTCTCCGCCATCCGCCATCGGTCATCCGCCTTCCGTTTCGCGCCTTGCACGGTCTGCCTGAAGATACAACCTTCAGGAGGCCTGTTTCTTGCCGCAGACTGACGGGTGAGGCATCAGCGATGCCCGGGAGGGGTCGTATCCGATGCGTCGACCGCTCCTGCAACGGCATCCAGGTCCACTGACGGTTCGAGAAACGCATTGATGACAACGCGAACATCTGAGGGCTCCGTTGCGGTGATGAGCCTCGATATCGTGCGAGTCCGTACGATGCCCTCGAGTATCAGCCCCTCCAGATGCGCTGTCTCTCCATCTCTCGCAGAGATGATCTCGTCACGGCGGGTTGGATGGTCGATCAGATCCATCGCCAGGAGCCACGCCCGCTCACGGGCGCCACCGATGCCGATCTTTGCGAGCCGCTCATCCAGCCTCCCTCCGATCCTGTCGATCCAACGCATGCGGGACGACACGGAGTTCACCATCTCCTGGAAGCCATTCACCTGTTCGAAGAGCATCTGATTCACGCGGAAGAAGTCCACGTACAGGGAATCGGGATCGTCGGCCGCAACGGTAGCTGTGGCGACACCGAGATCCAGGTTGATGTGGGCGGTCATCCCTGAGAGAAGATGCTGCACCACCATGCGGCG
The DNA here is from genome assembly GCA_039714815.1 of Actinomycetota bacterium. GTDB lineage: Bacteria > Actinomycetota > Acidimicrobiia > Spongiisociales > UBA5794 > JAMBLL01. The sequence goes on from JBDLIR010000358.1 coordinate 1,486, forward strand.
CTTCCCGTCCATTGCAGCGGCGAACGCAACACGCCAGGCCTCGGTCAGGGAGCGATCCTGGCGCATCGCCGCGTAGGCGTCGATGTAGCGGTCCGCGAAGACGATCGAGAGTTGCTCCATTGCATCGTTGTGGTCGAAGAACCCGACCCGGACCGCTTCTTGCACCCCGGTCGTCACCGCCCGGTACAGCGCAGGGAAGATGCCGAGTTCGCTGCGTTCCCGGATCGCACGCTCGATGATCTCATCGAGATCGCCGATGACGTCATCGAGCCCGCGCCGGTTGCCGCCCGGCCCCGTTGATGGAGTTCCCTGATTCATCGGTGTGAGCCTATGTGGCGCTTTGACATGTGCACGGATGCGAATCTACCACCGCGAGATCTCGCGAGGGAAGGATCTTGCGAGAATCACGCATCGCTCTACGATGATCGCTATGGCGCGAGAGAACCTGCAGGACCGGGATCATTGGAACCAGCGCTACACCGAACGGCCGTGGCCGACGGACCCGTCACCGTGGCTCGTGGGGAACGCCGCCTTGCTTGGGGCGCCGGGGAGGGCGCTCGACATCGCAGGGGGGACCGGACGCAACGCCATCTGGCTTGCTGCCAGGGGCTGGGACGTGACGATCACGGATGTCTCAAACGTCGCCATCGACCTCGCAGTGACACGGGCGGAAGCATGTGATGTCACGCTGCACACGTTAGAGGCCGATCTGGTCGGCAGGCAGCTTCCCAACGGCCCCTGGGATGCGATCATGGTGTTCCACTACCTCGACAGGGCCCTGTTCCCTATGTTCCCTGAGCTGTTGGAGCCAGGTGGGGTCGTGATCGGGTCCCTCGCAACCGTGAGGAACCTGGAACGCAACGAACGGCCGCCCCTTCCCTACCTCCTCGACGAAGGCGAACTTCCAGGGATCATCGGGGGTCTCGAACTCGTCGTCTACGACGAGTCGTGGGAGGAAGGACACCACGACGCACGGTTCGTCGCGCGCCGTTAGGGAACACGTTCGACGTACTCATCCATCGTCGCTCCCAGGAGTTGCCCCCGAAACTCGCCCGCGTTGCGTACGAAGAGCACCGTCGGAAGACCGGAAACGAGCGTGGCCATCCGACGCGTGTACTCTGCCTCCTCGCCTGGCTCGGTACCGCGCAGACCAAGCAGGACGACGTCCGCGCTGCGTGACCCCTCGGCGATGACATCTGCGACCGCGACATCTTCGGGCTTCAGGATCACATTGATCGTCGCGTCGATGCGTGCAGCGGACGTCAGCTGTGCGAGAAGGTCCTTGTTGACTTCGTACATCATCTCGCTCGTCGCGATGGAGTTGATCACGATGTGCGCGTTTCGCCACGT
>JBDLIR010000359.1:0-2822 GCA_039714815.1 Actinomycetota bacterium
GCGCGGACGTTGTGATCGGGTGGACGGTCGGGGCAAATGCCAAACCGATGCGGCATTGAGCCTCGAACCCTAGTGTTCGTTCATGGAATCCTCCGATCCGTACGGTCTCGGTTACCACGACGTGGACGGTGATCCCCACAAAACGGTTCTGGTCTCCAACATGCACGCGACAGCCGAGTGGCAAGCGACGAAACGGCTGCGAGCGTGGGAACGGCGGCATCTCGGACTCATCGACGGTGAGCGACTTCTCGACGTCGGTTGTGGACTCGGCGATGCTGCGATCTCCCTCGCAACCAGCCTGGGAACGACCGGAGAACTAGTCGGAGTCGATGCGAGCTCCGCCATGTTGGTAGTCGCCCGTCAACGAAGCAGCGAGGCGCCATGTGCCGTGCGGTTCTCTGTCGGAGACGCACGTTCGCTGAAGGAGGCCGACGACTCGTTCGACGCCGTTCGCTCGGAGCGCACGCTGCAATGGTTGCCCGATCCGAAGATCGTCGTCGCCGGCTTCGCACGCGTGCTGCGGTCCGGGGGTCGAATGTCGTTGATCGATACGGACTGGTCGACATTGCGACTGGACGTCGGTAACCCACAGATCACGAGGGCGGTTCGAGATGGGCTTCGCGTTGAACGCAATCGTTCGTCGAACGTCGGGCGGCGACTCGCAGAACTCGCAGACGCTGCCGGCCTCGAAGTGGTGGCGGCTACGAAGGAGGCCCAAACCTGGACGAGGTGGAATCCAGATGAGTCACCGGCGCCCGATGGGTGCTTCTCGATGACAAGCCTTGCCGAGGACCTCGTCGAGAGGGGCCAACTCGAGGCGAGCGCCGTATCCCAGTTCGTGGAGACAATTCACGAAGCGGCGCGAACTCAACGCTTCGCGATGTCCCTCACGATGCACGCTGTTGTCGCAGTGTTGCCGTGAGATGGAACTGCCAACGTGCAACTAGGTTGACGTTGTCGACGGATCAACGGTCCGCCCATAGGATTTTCGACGCCCCGTGCCAACATCCGCTCATACCGCCACGTATGCGCTCCATGCGGACCGGACGTGTCGCCGGTTGTGGGCGGACGGATTTCGCCTCTATGTGCCGGGTGCTTCCCAGATGTTGGCATCGTGACTGAAGAAAACTGAGTTCGGATTGGCAGCTTTGATCGCCCGGGCCGACAGAGAGGTCATCTGGGCTTCAACGCGGCTGAGTGCCTCGATCGACACCTCGCTGGTGAGTTCTCCTGAGTCATAGACCGCTTGACCTGCGATTACTTGCACGTCTTCGAATCCCGACACGATTACAGATTGATGGCCCGGTGTATGTCCCGGAGTGGGAAACACCTTCACGCCCGGCATCACTTCGGTCGCACCCTCGACCAGCGTCCACTCGGCTCCTGGAAAGTGGATCCACTCAGGAATTGTGTAATCCGGCTCATGAGTCAGGTCATACTCCGCTCTTTGCACAACTAGTGGTATCCCCGGAAAGAGGTGATTGTTTCCGCAATGATCGAAGTGGAGATGCGAGTTGATCACCATCGTTACATCGGCAAGGTGTACCCCTACGTCGGCGAGAGCCTTGTCGATTGGATGATGAATCGGTAAGTAACCCTCGTCGATGTCCGGACGGCCGGTACCGACACCGCTATCCACCAGTATCGGACCATCGGAATGGTGGATTACGAAACCAAACACCACGCACGCTTCACCGGCCCGAGGGTGATGCTCGGGCAGCGTCAACTCGCTCAACAAGACCGGGCTAATCATGCCTAGCAAGGTATCACTTGCGCCTCGATAGGCAGCCCCTATAGGCACACATGGTCAACGGGTCGTACGCTCCATGTAGATTCTTGAGCATGCCAATTGCACGAATCACAGTCACATCAGTCTCAGATGAAGGAGACATTGTCATCGTGTGGGGCAGGACCCAGTACGGCTCTGACGACAGCGAACCTGCGGGTTACGCGTTCCAGACCAAGGGAGAGCATGGCGACGTTGGACTTGCGGAACGAGCAAGCAAACTTGTGTACGGGACCGAAGCTGTCATCGAGTACAGGGCGATAACCGAAGACTGGAATCTGGCCCGAGGTCTGTCGGCGTCATGAGATCGCAAGACCACGCCTGAATCTCTGACTGCGCAGCCATATGTGGGGATATAGGCGGGCTATTCGCTTCCTAGGAGGAAGTCACGGTAGCAAACGAGCGACCGCTCGTATCCGTCAAGGTTTGCTGCACCGGCGTCCACCAATGCGGTTAGGGCCTCCGCTAGTGCTTCGTCGTACCTGCCCGCACGGTTGAGAGCCAAGGCGAGGAAGGGCTGATGGGAGGCAAAAGCTGGGTAGTCAAGGATTGCTTGTCGATGAAGGGCTATGGATTCGTCCAGGCGATCGTTGTTCCGCAGGGTTGACCCGTACCCCACCATGAACCGGCATCGAATCTCGGAGGACACGCCTGCTGCCCAAGCAGCGTCGTAATATCTCATCGCATCAAATTCGCTTCCGTGGCTGTCGTTCGCCCATGCAGCGGCGACCTGCGCCTCAGCGTCCGCTGGGTTGGCATCAGCCGTCGCCATCAGAGCGTCAATCTCTCTCTGGTCCATCTCAATCCCTGTTCGGTTCGCTACGTCGAGCCTAGAGAGCTGTGACGCCCATGCCGGCATTGTGTTCGGTCGAGGACTCTGCGAATTGGTCCGCATCTGGTCCGCGGGAGGACAAGAAGCGACCACAAACGGCGCGAACCAGTGAGAGGCGAAAACCCAAGGGGCACAAGGGATTCAGCCGAAACATCAACGTTGGCTGTACCCCCTGACTCTGACTACGGATCAGAAGGTTGAGGG
>JBDLIR010000360.1:0-2810 GCA_039714815.1 Actinomycetota bacterium
AGGCCCCGAGGATGCGCCAACGATTCTGTTATACGCACATCACGATGTGCAGCCACCTGGACCGGCAGAGCAGTGGGAGACAGCACCCTTCGAACCCTTCGAGCGCGATGGAAGGATGTACGGGCGCGGATCAGCCGACGATAAGTGCGGGATCGCGATGCATCTCGCCTCGATCCGTGCGTTCGGCGACGATCTCCCGGTAACCGTGAAGTTGTTCATCGAGGGGGAAGAGGAGATCGGTTCGCGACATCTCGTGGACTTCCTCGACGAGTACAGGGAGCTCCTCAGGTCCGACGCCATCATCATCGGCGATGCAGGGAACTGGCGGGCAGGGGTTCCCGGCTTGACGACATCGTTGCGCGGCCTCGTCGACTGCACCGTAACGGTGCGCACATTGCGCTACGCAGTGCATTCGGGATCGTTCGGCGGTACCTACCCCGATGCGATCATGACGCTTGCGCGTACGCTGGCAACGCTTCACAACGACGACGGCTCCGTCGCTGTGGAGGGACTGCTTGCTGGCGATGCTGACCCGCTCGACTTGACCATCGAGGAACTCAACGACCAGACACTACCCGTTGACGGACTCGATCTGCTCGGGTCAGGATCGCTCACATCGCGGATCTGGCGGAAGCCGTCGATCTCCGTCGTGGCCATAGAGGCGGTACCCCTGAGCGAGGCCATCAACCAACTCGTGCCCGAAGCGAGAGCCAAGATCAGCATGCGGATCGTCCCCGGCCAGGACGGTGCCACGGCGCTCGAATTGCTCAAGGCCCACATAGAAGCGTCGGTGCCATGGGGCGCAGAGATTGCAGTCGAGAACGGCTACGCGGGAGAGGCTTTCGACCTCGCCAGCGCCGGGACGATGTTCGAGGCATATCGGGACGGTATGCGAGAGGGCTACGGCGTCGAACCGGTTGAGATGGGCATGGGGGGATCGATCCCGTTCGTGGCGGCGTTCTCCGAGATGTACCCTGACGCCGCGGTTCTCCTCGTCGGAGTTGCAGATCCGATGAGCCGCTGGCACGGTCCGAACGAGAACCTGGAGATCGCAGACCTCGTGTCCGGAACCCTCGCGCAAGCGATCGCATTCGCTTCCATGGGTCCACCAAACTAGCCGGCGTCCTACCATCGCGGGATGCGAAGACCAAGCTTGTGGTTGATCGCCATCGCCGCTCTCGTGATCGTCGTTGTCTCTGTGACCCGCATCACCGATGACGAACCCGGTTTGGCATCGCCGGTAGACACAACGTCCGCACCAGGCGGACCGACGACGACCGCCGGCCCGGTCGAGACGACTTCAACGTTCGCGCCTGCGCCCGCACTTGCGTCGGGGGCAACCGTTTGTGACAGATACGAGTCGATTCGCGACACCGGGACTATCGAATCGACCGACCTCGTCGAGGCATCTGGCCTGGCTGTCGGCCGGGTGTCACCGGACGTCCTGTGGTCACACAACGACTCGCGCGGCGGAGCCAAGCTCTTCGCATTCGACGCCGCCGGAAACGACCTCGGAGCATTCGAGTTGCCGGGAATCTTCGCCATCGATTGGGAGGACATTGCGGCGGGCCCCGGCCCTGATGGGTCCGGCAACTACCTGTACGTTGGAGACATCGGCGACAACTTCGCCATCCGTAGCGGCCAGATCACCATCTACCGGGTTCCCGATGCAGACCCTGCCGACCTCAGCGGGAGCTTCGCCGAGGTGGTATCGCTTCCCTTCAGGTACCCCGATGGAACACACAACGCTGAGGCCATCTTCGTCGACCCCATCGAACCGGCCATCTACGTCGTTACGAAGGACAAGGCACAGGCCTTGATCTTCAAGGGATCGCTGTTGCCGACTGGCCAGGAGGTCGAACTCGAGAATGTCGCCACGCTGTTCCTCGATGCCGAGGTCTCTGGTGGCGACATCTCATGGGACGGCCATGTGATCGCCTTGAGGGGATATCAGACGGTGTGGATGTGGAACCGACCAACCGGGGCGACCGTGGCCGATGCGTTCAACACCGATCCATGCACCGCTCCCGCACCTGAGGAACGCCAGGGCGAAGCCATCGTCTTCGATGGAGATCTCGGCTACTGGACCGTAAGCGAGGGAAAGGCCCCTGCAATTCACGCGATCCCGGTTGAACCGTAACTGTCAGCGAGTGCACGCTCGATATGGAGACGAGACGCACGTACCGATTTGAGGTACCACACGGCGCGTATGCGCGCGATGTCAGATTCACTCAGGTCGCCACTGGTCCCGAAGCGATCCCTGCGCTGGCGCTGTGCCTCGTACAACGTGACCGCTGCTGCAACGGAGATGTTGAAACTGTCGGCGAACCCGGCCATGGGGATCGTTGCGGCCACATCCGCCATCTGGCGCGCCTCGTCGGAAACCCCCTCGAGTTCGTTTCCGAACACCAACGCTGAGCGTTGCGTGAGGTCGACATCGCCGATCGGCACTGCTCCTTCAGAAACGTCGGCGACGATGATTCGGTACTGCCGCGCCCGCAGATAGTCGAAACACGACCGGACGTCTGCCCATCGGTACCGGTCGATCCACTTGTCCGCTCCTCGCGTCGTTCGCCTCGACCGTTTGTAGATGTCTGCCGTGTCGATGGCGTGCACGGATTGCACACCGAATCCATCTGCCGTGCGCATCACTGCAGACACGTTTCCAAGATCGACCATGCCCTCGACGACGACCGTGAGGCTATCCGACCTCATGGCAAGGACACGCTCAACCGTCTCCTTCCTCGACGGAGACATCTGGGGAGCGAGAATCGACACGATCATGTCTGGATCGATGACGGCGCCCCCGA
>JBDLIR010000361.1:0-2808 GCA_039714815.1 Actinomycetota bacterium
GGAGGATTGTCTCCCAGGTCCTTGTGGAACGCCGCCGCCCCTGCAAGCTGACGCTCCACCGGCGATTGCGGGATGATGCCGTCAGGAGGATCGATCTCTGCGACCCTGACCGACAGGAAGCGTCGCAACATGCCGATCACAGGATCGAGTTCGCTCCCCGTACTCAGCGCAACGATGAGCTCGGGCTTGGTGAGTTCGGCGATGTGGTACTTCAAGGTCTGCCCGACGACGCCCGAAACGACGTTGGTCGTGTCGACCACGACGAGGTCTGCGCGGGCTCGAGCAACATCGACAAGCGCGGCGACGGCAACGACGTGGGGGAGAACGACTCCGTTGGGTTCAACCGCACCGACGAACCGGAGTTCATCGGGATCGGCGAGGTTCTCGAGATCGTCTCCGGATTCGACCACGGAGAGGCCAACGCACCCTGCGGGGCCGACGGTGGACCCGGCGATGTCGGCATCTACGTACGCAACGGTCCTGCCGGCTTTGAGCGCGTCGGAGAGCAACATGCGCGCAACGGTGGTCTTGCCGGTATCCGCCCCACCGATGACCATCACCACGCCTGAGATGTCAGCCATGCGATTGCGTAGCTGGCTGTACGGTGCCGTGACGCCCACAGAAGCCTCCTCGTTCGATACGTCAATTCTACGTGCGTGGCGACCCGATCCCCCTACGGGTCGACATCAGCGATGACCGGTCGGAGGTCCACGGCGCGTACGGTGCTCTCAACATCTCTGCGAGACCGAGTAGCGGAGCTTCATAGTTGACCCTCCATCCCACGAAATCTCTCCATGCCTGGTCTCGATCTTCATACATGGCGATGCCGGCGCTCGCGAGTGCATCGTATGCTCCGTCGAATTCGGCTCTCTGGATAGCGACGGGGCCGGCAGGTACCGGATCGGGATCAAAGGGGATCTTGTACATCGACGCGACCCTTCGCAGCGACATGTACCCCGCCCTGATCATCAACCCTGCGGCTGCACGGTCCTGGCCGGACCTCCCGCTACACGCCGACAGCCACAGCGATGCTGTGTCGAGGATGGTGCCTGCCCCCGTGACCCACGACCGGTGCGGGTCGGTAGAGCGGAACCACGGAAGTGACAGATGGGTCGTGTGCGTCTCTTCGAGTTCGGCGAACCACGCTTCCCAGCTCGCCCATTCTGCAGCAAGTTCGTCGTGCCAGCCGATGTTGTGATAGCGGATCAGCATCTCGGAAGCGCTTGGGGGCGACCCCGCACGGACTTCGAGCAGGGCGACCTTGTTCTCGCGGTCCTGGAACGCCGAGTAGATCGAAGGGAGATACGTGATGAACAGTGTCAGGACACCCAGACCGAGCAGCGCGGCGGCGAATGCAAGGGCTTGCTGGCCCAAGCCTGTCGCCGCCGCGAAACCGAGTGTCGTGAGTGAGGAGCCTGCCAGGTTGAACGCACCATCGACACCGAGGCCTGGGTCGGTCGCCCAGAACATGAAACCGAACGCGACGAGGAGCAGCACGAGCCACGACACGGGGACCGCCAGAAGGCCAACAGGAGCGATCACAGCGAGAATCCCGTCCTGGCTCTCGTAGCTCTTCCTCCTCCCTGCGATCCAACGGAACGTCACCGCAACCGCGCCGAACACGGCACCCGAGAGCCTGACCCTGGTCGCTCTCGGAAGGATCACCGTGCGCACCGCGGCCTGCATGACGTACACCACCATCCCGAGACCTATGAGAAACGAGACGACCGCCATCACACATCGCCCGATGCGGTGTAGGAGGACCGCAGCGAACGACGCATCACCTTGTTGGAGGCCGTGCGGGGGAGGGCTGGAATAGCGATCACTTCATGCACCTTGAACAACGGGTTCAGCCTCGTGCGTATCGCCTGCTGCATCACATCCCTCAGGTCGTCCATGTCGAGTGTTGCGCCAGGGGTCGCTACGACGTACACGACGAGGTGCTCGGGGCCTCCTCCGGACGGAGGCACCGAGACCGCAGCACATTCTGCGATCCCTTGAACGTCGCCGATCGCTCGCTCGAGGTCGGCGGACGACACCTTGATCCCGCCAAGGTTCATCGTGTCATCGACGCGGCCCAGTGCCCGGTAGTAGCCGGTCCTGGTGCGCTCCATGTGGTCGCCATGACGCCTGATCGGCCGCCCGACCCTTGGCACACCTTCGTAGTACACCTCGTGATGATCACGGTTCAGCAGTTCCGTAGAAAGACCCATCGATGGCGGGACGAGGAACACCTCCCCCGCATCGCCCTCACCGTCGTCGTCCACCAGGACGAGGTCGATCCCGAGCGCCGGCGTCGAAAAGAGGGACGGCACACACGGATCGAGCACGGTAGAGGTCACGTACCCGCCACCGATCTCGGTGCCACCGCAGTACTCGATCACCGGCACGCCCCCTGCGGTGCGCATCAGCCACCGGTAATCATCAGGGCTCGACGCCTCGCCTGTCGACGAGATCACGCGTACCGATCGCCAGTCTCCATCCTGAAGAGCACCGCTCGCCCTCCACGAAGCAACGATGGATGGCACGATCCCGAGCATCGAAACGCCGGCATCGGCGACGAACTCGATGAACGCGCGCCCCGTCGGCGCATCGTCGTAGAGAGCCATCGCTGCACCGTTGAGCAGGGAGGCGTATATCAGCCATGGCCCCATCATCCACCCGAGGTTGGTCGGCCACGCAACGACATCGCCGCGGTGGATGTCGTGATGGAATCGACCATCCATCGCAGCCTTCAACGGGGTCGTCTGTGTCCACGGGATCGCCTTTGGATCGCCTGTCGTACCTGAGGAGAACAGGATGTTCGTG
>JBDLIR010000362.1:0-2797 GCA_039714815.1 Actinomycetota bacterium
GAGCGTGGGGATGATCAGTCCGACAGCGGTATGTATCAGTGTTCGCGTTGTTGTTGGTGTCGATGGTGCGTCGCGGATCAGGTTGTGGAGGTCGATGCTTTCCCGGAGACGAGCCGACTCCTCATGTGACAGGTCAGGGACCGGTCGTCCGAATCCATCGATTCGGTCTTGCAGCACGGTGAGCCACCGTTCCCGACTCCGCTCGACGATCTTCTGGATGCTGGCTCGGTTGATGAGGGCCACAGAGATGGTGGTTAGGTAGCCGATCACGATGAACCCCACGGCGAGGGGCAACACCAAAGGTGAGCCCCACGACACCAGCCACACGGCCAGAGCCAGGTAGAAGGTGATCCATATGCCTGTGATGAACCCGTGCCGAGTTCCTCCCTTCAGGGCGCTCTTGACTTGTGGTGAATCAGCGGGACTGGGCCAGAACAGGTGATGGTCGTATCTGGCTTCGTGGATGATGAACGCTGACTGCTGGTAGTTGCCGAACACGACCCCCTCGCCGAACTCTTCGAGCAAGAAGACCAAGAGGACGATGCTCCCGATCGGAACTCCACCCAAGGCTGGCGGGGTGAACAGCCAGCATCCCACCAGCATGACGACCGTCACGACCATGCCCGCCGCCAGTGACACGGTCAAGCGGGACAAGCGTCGGGTGAACTCGACCAGGTCCCGCAGGTCCGATTTTCGCTCAACGGTCGGTAGCAATGCAGACCAGACCTCGACCAACTGTCTGGCTGCCGGACTCGAGGCCATGTCAAGCGGTCGGTTCATCAGTGGAGTCACGACATCGACCACGGCGAAGAACGCAAGAATCACCGTCCACCTGACCCAGGGAATATCGGCCCACTCTCCAACCAGCGTCGTGGCAGCCAACGCAAGCCCCAGCCTGATCCCAACCCCCACCAACCCGACGAACACGGCTGCTCCCGCTCTCAGCGGAGCAATACCGAACTTGCGGCGAAGCCAATCCTCGAATCGGAAGTACGAGAGGGTGTCGCCGGATGCGAGCCGGGTCCGGATGTCCTCCACAAGGACGTCGTACTCCTTGCTGTGACGAGACGACGACTCCAACCCCGCGTCGATCACCGAGGCCTGATCCGGGCCACTAGGTAGGTCCGTATCTGGGGCAAAGCCCTCCCACACGCCCGACCTAGACGCTCCTGGAATCTCAGACACCAGCCACCTCCAAGCCACAACAGGCACAGCAGGGTCTCAACAAGTAGACGCGTAGTTCAAGCCCCTCAACCCGACCAGAGGAAAAAGACCCATCTGGTCCGCCCCAATATCGTCACTATGCAGCCACGATCCGGTGTCCAACACCACCAGGTTCCGAGTTAGGACGAGTGAGTCCGACCAGGGGTTTCGCGAGGCCGTGTCAAACGGGAGGCCCGTGGAAGAAGTAGGTGGTGTTGACGCCCGTGCATACACACTTGTATGCTCATTGGTATGCAGAGTACCAGCGTACGTGTCGACCGAGAGACTCATGAAGAGCTCAAGCGCCTGGCCAAAGACCTAGGGACAACGGTCGGCGAAGCAGTGACTTTGGCTGCGCGCCGACTCCGCCAACAGCTCATCGGGAAGCAACTGAGCGCTCCCCTCCGACAGGACGAGGCTGATTGGCTCGATGCTGACCTCGGGTGACATCGTTGACTTGGAACTGGGCACTCCAGCTGGACGAGAGGCTGGGTTCCGGCGTCCCGTCGTAGTCGTAACCGCCCAGGGACTCCTTGATGAATCTCCCAACGTGGTCCAAGTCGTCCCATTGACATCAGCCCTACGTCCATTCGGATCCGAGGTCGAAATCGAACCGGATGAGATGAACCGACTAGAGACTGCCTCGTCTGCGCAGTGCCAGCACATCCGTGCCGTCTCGGTCGAGCGCGTGGAAGCGGTACACGGGAACGTTGGACCGACGATTCTTTCCCAAATCCGCGAAGTGTTGAGCATCATCCTTGACACCGGATAAGCCAGACAAACCCAGGAAGAAGTAGGTGGTGTTGGGGCGATCGCACACGCTCCTGGAGCCTCTTGGGTGGCGCCTCGTGGCCTCATTGACTTTCACGGAGCGTGAAGATATCTTCATATATTGTGAAAGTACGTAGCCGGCTCCCAATCTTCCGCTCTCCCGAACAGGAGCGTCTTCTGGCCGTGCTCTTCGTCCACGCGGATGAGCCGGTGAAACTGAGCGAACTCGCCGAACGTGCCGGCACTTCTCTGGGTGGAACCCACAAAGAAGTCGAGCGTCTCGAGGCGGCTGGGCTCGTCAAGTCCACCACGGTGGGGCGGACGAGGCTCGTGGAACCAGATCAGACGTCTCCGATCTACCCGGAGATGCGAGGCCTCCTGCTCAAGGTCCTTGGGCCAAGCTCCCTTCTTCGCTCGGCCTTGTCAGACATCGATGGCATCGACGAGGCGTTCATCTATGGGTCGTGGGCAGATCCCTCCCAGACGAACCCGGCAGACATCGACCTACTCGTGATCGGTGAACCGGAGATCGCCGCCGTCTACGACGCGGTATCCGAGATCGAGGCCGAGGTCGGACGCCCGATCAACGTCACGGTTCGCTCGCCTGCTGAATGGGAAGACGCCGACGGAGCGTTCGAACGAGCGGTGCGAACCGGACCACAAGTCGATCTCAGATGACCGTCCTCGATGACCTCGTTGCCAAGCGTCTCGTGGAGGCAGTGGAGGCGGACGACGCCGTGGCAAACCAATGGCTGGGTGATGCCCGCCGACACCTCGAAGCTGCCGATGCGATATCTGAACTCGACCCGTCGGGAGCCTACGT
>JBDLIR010000363.1:0-2797 GCA_039714815.1 Actinomycetota bacterium
GACGTGGCGGATCTTGGGGCGGTAGTTCTCTGAGTCGTAGAGTTCGCCGACGTCGACCCGCTTGATTCCCTCGCCCGTCACCGAGATCGGGACGTTCGTGTACGTGCCCGAACGCAGAGCAACCATCCTGCCAGACGCTCCCTCGAGGGCGAGATCTGCAGCCATGTTCGCATAGTTCGTAGCGACCATCATGTCGAGCGAATCCGGCCGGCCGGACCGCATCAGATACCCGACCTGCTGGTAGATGATCGCCTCTCCTGTGAGTTCGGTGAGCAGCGACCCTGTGATCTGCCCGATCCCACCGAGCTTGCGGTGCCCGTACGCGTCCTCGTCACCGGTGAGCACCATCTCACCTTCGGCGAGGGTTGCACCTTCTGAGATGGTCATCATCGCGTAGTGGGAGGAGTTCTTGCGTTTGTCGTCGACCAGCATCCAGGCGAGACGTTCAACGTCGAACGGGACCTCGGAGATGACTGCTCGATCTACACCTGCGAGGTATGCGGTGATGAGGCTGGTCTCCCCCGAGTAGCGGCCGAACAGCTCGATGACGGCGATACGCTCGTGGCTCCCTGTGGAGGTGCGGAGGTTGTGGATGAACTCCACACCGCGTGTGACGGCCGTCGAAAAGCCGATGCAGTAGTCGGTGCCGTGAACGTCGTTGTCCATCGTCTTGGGGATGGCGACGACCGGAACTCCCTCCTCGTGCATGCGAAGGCCGTATGACAGCGTGTCGTCCCCACCGATCGGTATCAGAACATCGACATCGAGAGCGTCGAGTACCCGGAGGGAGTGCTCGGTCATGTCGTACGGGCCATCGCCGCTGATCGTGTCCTGAAGAAAGTCCGGTACCTCCGATTCACGGACCTTCGCAGGGTTGGTACGTGATGTGTGGAGAAATGTTCCGCCCGTACGGTCGACGGTGCGCACGACATCGGGGTCGAGATTGATCGTGTTCTCAGCGATCGAATCTGGATCGTCCAGATTCGTGTTCAGGAGCCCACCCCATCCTCGCCTGAACCCGAGAACCTCATGGCCCCGATCTGCGACGCGGTTCACAACCGATTTGATGCAGGGGTTGAGTCCCGGTACGTCTCCTCCGCCGGTCAAGATACCGATTCGCATGGCTTGTCTCCTCTGTCGCCTTCAATCAGACTACAGACTAGGAATCAGCCATCAGCCATCAGCCATCAGCCATCAGCGATCAGTCATCAGTCTTCAGCCTTCAGCGGAAGAGCCGTTCTTCGCTTTCCGTTCTTCGACTGTGTTCTGTGCTGTTGGCTGTCAGCTGTTAGCTGTTGGCTGTTGGCTGTAGAACATAGATCCCCATGTTGCCCCCACCCAGATGCCGTGAAGACTCGACCATGAGGCTGTGTCGATCTGCGGCCGCGACGATTCCGCCGGAGGCGAGGAACGCCCTGCAATTGAGCAGGTGGCTCTTTCCGGCCAGACGTTCGAGGACCATCGACACGGAGCGTATCGCCTGTCCCTTCAGCGCCAGGTCACCTGTTGCGAAATCGGCGATCACGATCCGCCCGGCGGGCGACACGACTCGTGCGAGCTCTGCAAAGACCGTGTCGCGGACGTCGCCGGGGAGCTCGTGGAGAAACATCGAGGCGAGCACCCTGTCGAAGGTGTTGTCATCGAACGCGAGCTGTTCGGCGGATCCGAAGGTAAGCACGGCTCTGTCAGCCAGGCGCGTCCGGGCCTGGGTCAGCATGGCGTCTGACGCATCCACGCCGAAGCAGTCGCATCCGGCATCGGCGTACTGTTCGAGGGTCGCCCCCGTGCCACAGCCAACATCGAGGACCTTCATCGCTGCCGTTGGCGCTGACATCTTGAAAGCGGTTGCCCTGACGGGACCATCGACTCGTTCGAGAAACCGGTCGTACCACGGCGCGATCCGGGCGTATGGGTCGACCTGACCGGTCACACGATCGTTCCCTCTGCGCTGTGGCGATCGCGGGTCTCCCACCACTCGCTCTCGAGCATGGACCACACGGAGTGGTCGAGCCAACGATCGCCCACTTTGACTTCGTCGCGTAGAACACCTTCATGGGCGAAACCGATCGAGCGGGCGATCCTCTCCGAACGTGTGTTCCCGAGGGCGATCCTGAGTTGCACCTTGTGGAGGCCCATCTCCTCGAAGCCGATCTGGACGACTCTGGTCGTCGCCTCTGTTGCGTAGCCCTTCCCTGTCTCGTCCGAGCGGATCCAGTACCCGACCTCGCCGATCGCGTTCTGATGGGACGTTGACCAGATAGACACGTTGCCGATGTGCCGATCAAGATCGTCGATAGCCCGGATCGTGAAGTCGTAGGCTCTGCGGTCAGCCCAGGCACCAACAGATTCGCGAATGAACCGCTGGGATACGCCCCTGTCGTACCCCTCGACCCAGGGCAGCCATGGCTTGAGATCGTCGAGCGAAACGCCGATGGCGTCATGGAGCGCCGCGACATCTCTGCGGCGGAAGGGGCGAAGCATGAGGCGTCTCGTGTACCTCGGATGGCTGTTGATGTGGCTCGCCATATCGGCCAGCCTATCGGGATAAGCTCTCCCAATGGACCGATGGACGATATTGCGCGCCCTGCCACCTGTCACGGACTTGCCAGGTGCCGAGTACGCGGTCCTCGTCCCTCTGTACGAAGACGCCGGAGGCGAAGTACGCGTGGTGCTCACGAAGCGCCCGGATGACATGCCGACGCACCCAAGAGACATCGTGTTCCCCGGAGGCCATCGAGAAGACGGCGAGGAACCGATATCCACAGCCATGCGTGAGGCGTGGGAAGAGATCGGGTTG
>JBDLIR010000364.1:0-2797 GCA_039714815.1 Actinomycetota bacterium
GGAAATGGGTGAGAACGATGCCTTCTGAAGGCGTGGGAAACTGCATGTCGTCCATTTGTTGATCTCCTCGAAGCCGTGAGCGGTTGCTGGGACAACGCCTACCCACGATCACCTATTCCGCTCATAGCTGCCTTGATTGATACTTGTGAAGGGTGTCGCGGCGTTTCGCAGCCTTGAGAGGGCCCGGCTGGTCGTCTCTCTGAGTGCCTGTCACCTTCCGGTTGGCTTTCTATCGAGTTGTTGGCCAATCGGTGTCCTTGCTGGGGTGTGGTTCGACAGAGGCGAGAGCACGATCAACCCGAACCAGGAGTGCCCACCTCGGTTCCCCGTCGATGTCGAGGAGGGCATTGTGTTCGTGATGATTGGGCAGCGACGTTGCATCGACTCCACAAGATTCCACCGTTGAAGAACTGAACACACGGCGAGCCGTTGACCGTCTACCCACCAAGATCCTTGCCAGCAGGCAGAAGTCGATGGGAACGGAGCGACCGGTTCAGGTTGCGACCTTCGGGTTATGAGCCCTACGAGTGGGTTCCAGACAGCGTTGGAGACCGCTACTCAACGATGATCTACGTCGTCGCAAACCGGAACGCCTGTCACCGAGTGTCACCCTATGTCAGGCAGTATCAGGTCGTTGGGCTTCAGTCTGGCTCCAGGCACTACACCGACACGACCGACTCGGCTCTTGAAGGCCGACCACGCTCCGTGGGCGCAGCGAGATCACACTCGACGGGAATCTCGGATTCTGGGGGCTTCCCCTTCGTCCAGTCTCTGGTCTTAGAACGCTCGGAAGCTCCAAGAACTCCGTGTGAACTGGTGGTCTTCCCCCGGTTTGGTTCAGCGTGACAACAGGTGGTTTCCTGGGGATCGCGGGTGGACTCCTGTGTGGTGCGGTATCGGCAATACTGCTCGCGAATCGCTTTGCCCTGATCGAGGCGACAGGACCGACAGACGTCAGAGCTCCCCCTATCTGATCCACTTCCCGTTCTGGTTGCCGGGGAAGAGGGGTCGCTCTGCTTGTCCGCTAGGTCGAAGAACGAATGATGACCTGACCGTGGAATCGCACCTCGCGCTTGGGCAGATCGGGCTGATCGACTCGTTGAGTGAGGAGTTCGAGCGTCCCTTCGGCGAGTTCTCCAATGGGTTGATTCACTGTGGTGAGTGGCGGTGTAGTCACCGCGGAATAGGGGAGATCGTCGAATCCGGTTACTGCAAGCTGTCCGGGCACATCGATATCCGCTTCCTGCGCCCATTGGAGCAGCCCATAGGCAACCAGGTCGTTGGCGCAGACAACTGCCGTTGTGCCCAAGCCAAGGTCAAGTTGCGACCCTGCGTCGTGGCCCCATTCCATCGTGAAGTTCCCAAGCAGCATGTCGGTCCTGTCTCGCTCGGGAACTGACTTGAGGTATCCGTCAAGTCTCCTGGCTGCCGGAGACAGAGCAATCGCTCCACCAATGAACGCGATGCGGTGATGGTCCCGCTCTTGAAGATGCCTGACAATCTCCCTGGTACCACGATCGTGTTCCACACCAATGGTGTCAACGTTGGGTCCGGCATCAAGGAAATCGAGGAGCACGGTCGGGACACCGGTAGATTCAGCGAGCCGGGCGATGCTGAAGGTGCCTCGATCGACAAGGGCTCAGTTGCCACGGACAGGCGCCGGATCACACGAGGCTTCCTAGCTTTCTCTGATGAGTTGACATCAATCGTGTGGCACATGGAGTGGCCAGGTGAATGCAACGGCCATTTGAAACGTCATCGCGTCCGCGTGACTTTGGAGAGGCCACGCGGGCGGTCGGGATCTTGGCCCCTGGCGACGCTGAGGGCGTGCGTAAACCGCTGGAGGACAGGGGCCAGCACCAAAGGAGACAGCCATGGCTCAACTGCGGCAACCTGGATGACCTGGGAGCCGGGGGTGCCGCTCACATCGGTGGCGGTGACTACGTGTGCGCCGCGTTCCATCATGTCCGAGGCAAGGTTGGCCATCTGCTCGTAAGCCGGACCAGCAGTGGCCACAACCACGACCGGGAAACCTCTCTCGACGACTGCGACGGGGCCATGGAGGAAGTCAGCACCCGAAAACGGCTGAGCCAGAATGTATGTCAACTCCTGGAGCTTCAGGGCCCACTCGAACACCGTTGCATGATGGAATCCTCGACCGATCACCACACATCGATCGGTGTCAACTAGTCCGTCGACGGCTCTCGTCGCCTCCTTCGCAACGTCCAATGCCTCCTGCAGGATGGTGGGCATATCCCACAGCTTGTCGCTGGACTCGCCGTCAAAGGCTGTCGAACACGCCGCAACAGCTGCCAGCTGTGCCGTATAGGTCTTTGTTGCGGCCACCGCAGTCTCAGATCCCGCACACAAGTCGATGACGACATCGGCGCAATCAGCAAGAGGTGATGCCGGGTCGTTGGTGATTGCGATGGTCGGTCGCCCACCCTTGTGTGCCACTTCCAGCACCTCGACGAGGTCGGGTGATTGACCCGACTGGGAGATGCCCACCACGAGGGCATCAGTGAGTGCGGGTGGGCTGTCGAAGAGACTGAACAGCGATGGAGTTGTCAGGCTCACCGAAAGGTGGTTGCGCGCTCCCCAGACATACTGCGCGTAGCGGGCGGCATTGTCTGAACTTCCTCTAGCGGCGATGACCACATGGGTGGAGCCGGCCATGAGATCGGCGATGCCGCGTATCGATTTGCGGCCGGTAGCGAGCAGACGCTCAACGACCGAAGCCTGCTCTGTGATCTCCCCCAGCATGCTCATTGCGTGTCCCTGTTGTATACGACTCGGC
>JBDLIR010000365.1:0-2793 GCA_039714815.1 Actinomycetota bacterium
CGGTCGCTCTGCGCGATATCGACTGGAATCGACGTCGAAAACTAGCCGATCCGATCGCAACCCTGGTTGCGATCTGTTCCGGGGACACCGCGATCGTCGACATGTCGTGCACCGATCAGGTGTTCTCACCCTTGAAGATCTCGCTGACAGACTCATCGTTGAATATCGCATCGATCGTGCCTGACACGATGGGCGCAATCGAGAGCACGGTCAGATTCTGCAGAACCGAAGCTTCTGGCCGGAGTGGAAGCGTGTTCGTGATGACGATCTCTCGGAATGGAGCCTTCGAGAGACGGTCGATAGCCGGCCCTGACAGAACTCCGTGAGTCGCCACGACCATCACGGACAGGGCGCCCCGCTCGAGCAGGAGGTCCGCGGATGCCACGACGGTCCCGGCGGTGTCGATGATGTCGTCGACGATGACGCAGTGGCGGTCCGCAACATCACCCACGACCCATTGCGCCTGCACCTGGTTGCGTAGATCTGTTCTGCGCCGCTTGTAGACGAACGCGACCTCTGCGTCGAGATGGCTTGCGAACTTTGTGGCGCGTTTCACACCTCCCGAGTCCGGGGAAACCATCGTGATCGGTCCGTCGAGCCGCTTCGACAGGTAGTCCTCGAACAGCGGGATGGCTGTGAGGGAGTCGAATGGTGCGTTCACGAATCCCTGAAGCTGACCGGTGTGCAGATCGACAGATGCGATCCTGTCCGCGCCGGCGGCCATGAACAGATCGCCCATCAACCTCGCCGTGATGGGTTCACGCGGTCGCCCCTTCTTGTCCTGGCGGGCGTAGCCGTAAAACGGAATGACAGCTGTGATCCGCTTGGCCGATGCACGTTTGAGCGCATCGATCATGATCAACTGTTCCATGATGTGTTCGTTGATCGGATCCGAATGGCTCTGAAGCACGAAGCAGTCAGCGCCGCGCACAGAGTCGAGGAAGCGGATGTAGATCTCCCCGTCAGCGAACCTTCCGCGCTCCACGCGGCCGTGGTCGACGTCGAGAAGCATTGCAACCTCTTCTGCAAGCCCGGGGTTCGCCGAACCCGAGAAGAGCATCAGGCGTTTGCGTCCTAGTCGTTCCATCAGCCAGACTCCTTTTCAGCCCGCTTCCGCCGCTTCTCAGCGTAGCCGTCAACGTTTCGCTGCGGGTCCCTGCTCACACCCAATGCACCTTCGGGGACATCGTCTGTGATCACGCTCCCCGCGCCCGTCACCGCGTCGTTCCCGACGTCAACGGGGGCGACCAGCATCGTGTCTGACCCGATGCGTACACGATCACCGATCGTGGTGCTGTGCTTTTCGTACCCGTCGTAGTTGACCGTGATGGTCCCCGCTCCGATGTTCGAATTCTCACCGACGGTGGCATCACCGATATAGCTGAGATGCGGAACCTTCGACCCTGCGCCGACAACCGATCCCTTGATCTCCACATAAGTGCCGGCTTTGGCTCCGCGGCCGAGAACCGCCCCGGGTCGCAGATACGCAAACGGCCCGACGAGCGCCTCCCTGCCGACGATGGAATCGACCATCACGGCCTGCTTGACGATCGCATCCCGGCCGATCTCGCTGCTGTGAGCCTGCACGTTCGGGCCGACAACGGCGCCTGGCCCAATCGACGTTGTGCCTGTCAGGTAGACCTCGGGATAGACCCTCGCCGTTGGGTCCACGGCAACGCCTGCATCGATGTACACGCGCGACGGGTCGAGCATCCAGACGCCGCTGTCGAGCAGATCCGCATTGATCCTGCCTCGCAAGACGGCGGCGACCTCGGCGAGTTGTGCGTGCGTATTGACGCCGATTCCCATTTCTGCAGGAACGCTGAGAGCGCTCACCGTTTGACCGCCGGCGACGAAGAAGGCAACGACATCGGTGAGGTAGTACTCCCCCTGGGAATTGTCGGGGGTGATGCTTTCGAGGGCATCGCCGAGGTGCCTGCCATCGAAGACGTAGACCGATGTGTTGACCTCGGTGATCGTCTTCTGATCCGGTGTTGCATCGCGATCTTCGACGATGCTCTCCACCCCCGTATCGCCGCGAACGATCCTGCCGTACCCGGTGGGGTCGTCGAGTACGACCGTCATGACCGTTGCCACTGCACCCGTCTCTTCGTGGTGCGCGACCAGGTCAACGAGTGCGTGCCCTGTCATGAGCGGCATATCACCGGGGAGCACAACGATCGTGCCGCTATGGTCGGCGAGTCCCTCCATGCCTACCTGCACGGCGTGGCCCGTTCCGTGTTGTGGATCCTGGATCACGGAGGTCACGTCGTTTGACAGGGTGGCGGCTACCGCCTCGGCCTGGTGGCCGACCACGACGGTCGAAGCGACGGGATCGAGGGATCGTGACGCGTTAAGCACCCAATCCAGGAGTGTCCGGCCAGCGGCTTCATGGAGAACTTTCGCCGTCTCCGAACGCATTCTGGTGCCTTTTCCCGCCGCCAGAACGATGACCTCGACGCTCATTTCGTCTCACAACCTTTGGTCGTCAGCTGGGGGGACAGGACTCGAACCCGTACTAGAAGGACCAAAACCTCCTGTGCTGCCAGTTACACCACCCCCCATCGCGGTGATGCGAATCGAAAGTGTAGGACACGGACGAGAGTTGACAGTTGGATCGAAGATAGAAGATCTACGCTTTCCGACCATCTGGCATCTGGCATCTGGCATCTGGCATCTGACAGCTTCTTAGAGGCCCCCTCTGTCTCGTTCCTCGACATCTCCCCCAGCAAGCTGAGGGAGAGGAGGAAAGCTGCTTCCCTCCCTCGACGAAGTCGGGGGAGGTGGCCGAGC
>JBDLIR010000366.1:0-2788 GCA_039714815.1 Actinomycetota bacterium
CTTTCCCGTCGAGCATGTCTGCATCGTCAGCACTCTCAGCGGTTGCAGCGGCTACGACTTTCTTGGTTGCGAGTCTGTGCATGAACGCAGACATCTGCTGGCGCGTGACTGGCTTGTCGGGGCAGAACTTGTTGTTGGTCGGTGGGTTACATCCCTTGGTGATGCCGTTGTCTTTCATCCATTGGATGTCTGCAACGAACACGTTGTCATCGGCGACATCGACGAACCCAGCGGCTGCGTATGCGATCACCGGTACAACGAATAGGGCGAACGCTGCAAACAGCAGCGAAGCGCGCACGGATAGTTTCCTCATATGATTCCCCTAATCACTCGATGAGTCCCCGAGCCCCCCTATGGGACTCTGTTTCAACGGTACGCGACCGCCGACCCGCGGGCAACGGGTTTCTGACTATGGGTCTGCCCTATGGACGAAGGCCGCCATCTGACCCCGCTTCACAGGGTTGGATGGGCAGTACTTGTTGTTGGTCGGGGGGTTGCAGCCCTTCGTGATTCCAGCCTCTGCGATTCGGTTGATGTCGTCCTCGAAGATCGAGCCGTTGTCGTCGTCGAAGTAGTCTGTGGATGTCGTGGGTAGCTTGAGCGCCCTCTTGATGAATGCCGCCATTTGCTGGCGCGTGACGGTGCTATCAGGGCAGAACTTGTCGTTGACCGGCGGGTTGCAGCCCTTCGTTATCCCTGCTGCCGCGAGTCGGTTGATGTCGTCCTCGAAGATTGAGCCGTTGTCGTCGTCGAAGTAGTCGGTCGATGTGGCGGGCAGCTTGAGCGCCCTCTTGATGAAGGCCGCCATCTGCCCACGGGTGACGCCGTTGTCTGGGCAGTATCGATTGTTGGTCGGCGGGTTGCAGCCTTTCGTGATGCCCTTCGCCGACATCCACGCGATATCGAGTCGGAATATCGAGTCCCGTGTGTCGATGAAGTCTTCGCCGACGAGCACGTTGAACGTGTCTGTGTCTGTTCCCCCGTAGGCGTCGGCTACGGTCAACGTGACCGTGTTCGTCCCTACCGTGTCGAGGACGATGGCTGTGGTCTCGCCGGATGCGAGCGCTGGGCCGCTCGTCCACGTCCATGAGAGGATCGAGTCTCCTGGTGACGACGACGCCACACCGGATACGTCGACTTCGAGGGGTCGCCATCCGAGGCCCGGAGAACCGCTTGCAACAGCAACTGGCGGCAGCGTCTTGACAAGGGCTTCACCGGCATCGAGTCGGCCTCCGGTCACCATCTTCCCCGTAAGGGAAGCCAGCGGATCGACCGAGTCTTCGATCATGGCCTTGATGACTATCGCGCTGGCATTCGGCTGCTCAGCGCGGAGCAGAGCCGCGGTTCCGGAGACCATGGCCGTCGAGAACGAGGTACCCGAGTTTTCAGCCCAGGCGTCGATGTTTGCCATGATGATGTCAACACCGGGAGCAGCGAGGTCGACACTGGTGGCTCCGACATTCGAGCTCCCAACGGAGAACACGCCGAGGTCGTCGTCGCGGTCTGTTGCTGCAACAGCGATCACGTTCGGTGTGCTGAAACTCGCCGGGTACAGCGGCGTTATGTCGTTGTCCGTTCCTGCGTTCCCTGCGGCCGCCACGACGACTGCTCCGGCGTCGTTGGCTGCCTCGATCGCGTCGGCCAACCCAAGGTTGAGCGTGTGAGACCCGAGGGAGAGATTGATGATCCGTGCACCGTTGTCCAGTGCGTAGTTGACACCCTCCATGATCGACGAAAGCGGGCAGGCAGGGTTGCACACCCGCACGGGCATGATGGTCGTCTCGGGTGCGAGCCCGACCACGCCCACGGAGTTGCGTGTGCCGGCGATGACGCTGGCCACGGCAGTTCCGTGACCGAGGTCGTCCTGAACGTCGGAGTCGTCATCTGCCATGTCCCAGCCGTTGACGTCGTCGATGTACCCGTTGGCGTCGTCGTCGATGCCGTTGCCCGGGATCTCTGCGGTGTTCGTCCAGAGACGGTCGACGAGGTCGGGGTGGTCGAGGTCGATGCCGCTGTCGAGGACGGCAACGATCTGTCCCGCGTCGCCTTCCGTGAACGCCCAGGCTGCCTCCGCGTCGATGTCGGCGCCTGGTGTGCCGCCGCTTTGCCCTGTGTTCTTGAATCCCCACTGGTCCGGGAACAGGGGGTCATCGAGCAGTTCGTAGATGGTGTTGGCGCTCACCGAGGCCCCGAGTGCATCGGCAGTTTGGCTATCGAGGTCCCCTTCGACGAGGACCCACCCAAAGCCGATGTCTCTCGCATTCCGGGCGGCATCAGCGCCGAGCAACGACATCGATTCGGCCCGCACGACGACTCCGGCCGCCGTCGGGGTGTCATCCTCTGCAGCGCTGACGCCCTGGCCGGAGTCGGCGATCAACACCGCCAGGGCGACGCTCATGAGCGTGACGAGAACGATCGAGATTCTTCGAGTGGGTGACCATGACATGGGTCGAACCCTACAAAGGAGTTCCCGTTTTGAGCTGTCCATCCAAGGCGTGAGAGCCAATGGGACGTCAACGGTACCGGATCAATCCGAGAGCATCCATGCATATTCGGTGCCATCGAGCAGTTCGTAGATCTCGTCGTAGTTATCGATGATCTCTTCCATCGGGAATGGATTTGTCTGGGCGAGAGCCGGCTCGCTGTCTGAGGGAGTGACGCCGAAGAGGCCACAGACCCGCCGATATGCGATCGATGGATCACGCTCGATGTCGTCCTCGTAGGTCAGCCACAACGTGTCCGATGGCGGTAGGAGTTCCCGAAGTGCCCGCTCGCCTTCAGCCAGTTC
>JBDLIR010000367.1:0-2769 GCA_039714815.1 Actinomycetota bacterium
GAATGCCAAGGGTTTTCTTCGTAGCGGGGGCAGGATTTGAACCTGCGACCTTCGGGTTATGAGCCCGACGAGCTACCAGACTGCTCCACCCCGCGTCGTTGTGGAACTGGAAGTATACGGGCAGAGTGCGGATAGCGCCCTGCGGTCCTTGGGCCAATCGTCAGCTCGCGACGGGTGCCTTGAAGTACTCGTCGGAACGTTCGTTGCCGTAGAGCGACCACAGGATGAACAGCGAGAAAGCTGCCGAGATCAGGCCGGTGAACTCGTACCCACCGGTGCCATGGTCGAGCATCACCCACACCGTTGCTGCCAGGTGAAGGCCGATGACGACCGCAACGAAGAGGCGCGCCCCCTCCCTCCCCTTGAGCAGGTACCAGGCGACGATGTACAGGAGCAACGCCCCCAGGAGTTCCAGGATCCCCGCCGTCACCAGGCTGGTGTCCGACGTCCCTGCGCTCGCGGCCTGTTCGCCCCCCACGGCAAGGAACAGAGCACCGGCAGTCACCAGGGATATCCCCGATTTGATGAGAATGAGCACACCGATAAAGGTGACAACACCGGGACGTTCCATGCTTGTCCAACCCTCCGTGATGCGACTACCTCTGAAACCCTAGGAACCTCTGCCATGTAGACGTGTCAATGCACAATGGCATCCCGGTCTCGACTGGCCTCCAGTCAGCCATTCACCCGGTAGCGACCGGCACCCCGCCCTAGCTACCCGGGGATATCGAGGAGAATGCCGACCACTTCGCGAATCTCCGCAAGCGTTGCGGCACCCACGTTGCCTACCGTGGCCTGGACTCTCGATGTCGAAACCGACCGAACGTGTTGGCACTGCGCCGATGATGGCTGCTCGAGTCCGCTGCCGGATCCGGCTTCCACGCGCACCTCTGATTCGAACTCGCGCAAGGTGGTCGTCAGTGGGACGACCTGCATGACGCTTGGTTCGTTGTCGAGGATTGTTTGAGCAGTGATGACGACTGCTGGATGCTTGAAACCAGCCTCTCGGCCGGACGGGACCCCGAGATCGAGTTCGACAACGTCACCCGAGATCAGCATCGAGCCAATCGACCTCAATCTTGGTGAGAGGGGCACGAAGCTCGCGCCCGATCCGATCCTGTCGGAGGTGTTTCACAGCCAACGCGACAGCCTCACCGACGGTAACCCCCATCTGTGACGCCAACCGCTTGAGTTCCTCGTGAGTCGTCATGTCGACACGCACACTGGTACTACGCATGCATTTCAGTATACAGATCTGTATACACGATTCAAGAGGGCTCACTGCCGGACCGCATCAGCGGCACCGTCAGGACGAAAGTAGCGCCCTGGTCTGAGCCCGGAGATGACGCTGTGAGTGTGCCTGCGTGGGCTCTCGCGATGCCACGGGCAACGGAGAGACCGAGTCCGGTACCTGAGCGGGCGTGGGAGTCAGAGCCGCGGAAGAAACGGTCGAACACATGGTCGATCTCGTCGGGTGCGATGCCGCTACCGTCGTCGATCACAGCAACCGAGCCGGCGTCTGCGACCTGGTCGACGGTGACGGTGACGGAGCCGCCGCTATTCACGTGGCCGAGCGCGTTGGTAAGGAGGTTCGTCAGCACCTGGCCGAGCCTTCCCTCATCTCCAGAGACAACAGGATCCGACTCGATGACCACCGCGAGCGTTGCATTGCGGTCGCCGAAACGAGGCCGGAGGCGATCTACCGTCGCCCGGGCGAGAACACCGAGGTCGACAGGAGCAAGCTCGAGCGTGAGAGCACCCTCGGAGGTCTTCGACAGCACCGACAGGTCCTCCACGAGGCGTACCATGCGGGCCGTCTCGTCGGTGACCGCTTCGTGCATCTCCTCAGTGGTGAACACACCGTCAACGGCGCCCTCGGCGAAACCGTCGATCGACGCAAGCGGTGTCCGCATCTCGTGGGTCACATCCGATAGGAGGCGGGCTCTTCGCTGTTCCGTGTGGGCGAGCTTCTCGGCCAACTGATTGACATCGCGAGCGAGGGCATCGAGCTCCTCGACATCGCCCCCGCTCGCACGCTTGGCGTAGTTCCCGTCTGCGATCGCCTTCGTCGTTGTGCGGATCTCATCGATCGGGACGGCAAGCCACTGTGCAACAAGCCATGCGATCACGGCAGCAACGATGATGCCGACGCCGAGGGACACCAACAGAGCTATGTCGACCGATTCGTTGAACGTCTCGACCAGGCCGGCGCCACCAGCTCCAGCACCGGGTCCACGACCTTCCGGAGGTCCCCCCGCGTTGACCCTGCGCCCGAATATCTCCGGTGCGAGGAGGCGGAACGTCACGGCGAAAGCGAGCGCACCCGCAGCGAGGACCGCAAGGTTCGCCATCAGCAGCCTCGACGAGAGCTTGCGGGGCCACGTCACGGCGCGGTCCCTATGAACTTGTAGCCGACACCGCGCACCGTGGCGATGAACCGGGGATCGGTCGGGTCGTCGTCGAGCTTCGAACGCAGGTTGCGGATGTGGACATCGACGACGCGTTCGTCGCCAAAGAAATCCCAGCCCCACACCTGATCGATGAGCTGCCTGCGGGTGAGGACCCTCCCCGGTTCTGAACCGAGGGCCACGAGGAGATCGAACTCGAGAGCCGTGAGGTCCGGCTCGTTGCCGTCGAGCGTGACCGAATGTGCCGCACGGTCAACGCTGAGCGCACCGAACCGCATCACATCTTCGGTGATCGTCGGTGCCGACGATGAGCGGCGCAGGATCGCCTTGACTCGCAGAACGAGTTCACGAGGACTGAACG
>JBDLIR010000368.1:0-2752 GCA_039714815.1 Actinomycetota bacterium
CCGGGCCCCGACGGGTCGTTGTACGTCTACTCAGGCGGCCAGGGTGTGTGGGACGACAGGGATCAGATCGCAGCGCTGCTGGCGATCGACCCTGAGGCCGTAACCGTTGAACTCGTATCGAACGGCGGTGCGTTCGGTGGCAAGGAGGACATGTCCAACCAGGGGCATGCGGCGCTTGCAGCACATCTCACCGGTAGGCCGGTGAAGTGCACCCTGACCCGCCCCCAATCGTTCCTCATGCACGCGAAACGGCATCCCGTGCGTGTCGAGATGTGGATGGGATGTGACGAGGATGGGCGGGTGACGGCGCTCAAGGCACGCATGGTCGGTGACTCCGGCCCTTATGCATCCGTCGGGATGAAGGTGCTCGAGAGAGCAGCAGGCCACGCCTGTGGCCCGTATTCGATCGAACACGTAGATGTCGAAGCGATCGCGGTGCGCACGAACAATCCAGTGTGCGGCGCGTTCCGTGGATTCGGCGCGAACCAGGCGCAGTTCGCGACCGAAGGCTCTATCGACAGGCTCGCCGAAAAGGCGGGACTCTCTGGCTGGGATATCCGGAAGACGAACGTCGCGGTCCCCGGTTCCGTGTGGGGTCCCGGCCAGATCATGGACGACGGCGTGCGTGGGATCACCGAGTGTCTCGAGGCTGTGCGCCCCCACTACGACGCAGCCCGCGCCGCTGGCAGGGCAGTGGGCATCGGTGCAGCGATAAAGAACTCCGGTTTGGGGAATGGCTTCAAGGAGATCGCCAAGGCTGTTGTACGGTTCAACGAGGATGGAACCGTCGAGGTGCGACACGCATGGACGGAGATGGGCCAGGGTGTGCATACGGTCGCGCTTCAGGTGGCGGCGGAGTTGCTCGACATCGACCCTGATCGCATCCGTGTCATCGTCGACACGACCAGAGATTTCTCCGCGGGTCAAACCACCGGGTCGCGCGGCACGCTGATGGCGGCGGGTTCGGTCCAGGACGCATGCGAGAACGCGATCGCAAGCGGAAGGAGGGTGGGGATCGACTACCACGGTAAGTACGTCGTCGATTGGACGAACGCCATCGAGGACGGAGTCGAGAACCCGACGATCCACTCGGCGTTCGGGTACGCATGCCAGGTCGTGATCGCAGATCCCGAAACGGGGAAGATCGACAAGGTCGTCGCAGCCCATGATGTTGGAAGGGTCATGAACCCGCTGCTCGCAGCGGGTCAGGTGGAAGGCGCTATCCACATGGGTCTCGGCTATGCCCTTACCGAGGAGTTCCCGGCCGATGACGAAGGGATGCCTACGAAATCGACGCTGAGGCAACTCAACATCATCAGGCCGAAGGACATGCCTGATGTCGAGGTTCTCCTCGTGGAGGTGCCACAACCCAGAGCCCCATTCGGGGTCAAGGGAGTCGGTGAAATCGGTCTCGTCCCAACGGCCGGCGCTGTGGCAGGTGCCTACCATGGGGTCGACGGAAAGTGGAGAACTCGTCTGCCTATGAACGTACACGAACCTCTCGAGATAGGTACTTGAATGACCGCCGTTACCCCAGGGCTTGTTTGCGCACACCACCACCTCTACTCCGAGCTCGCACGGGGGATGCCCGCACCACCGAAGGTCGCTTCGAATTTCCAGGAGATCCTCGAACAGGTCTGGTGGCGCCTCGACTCTGCCCTCGACCTCGAGATGCTCAAGTGGTCGGCCAAGCTCGGAGCCCTCGAAGCACTCGAGTCCGGGACGACAGCCATCATCGACCACAACGAGTCTCCCAACGCCATCGAGGGTTCGCTCTCGGTGATCGCCGACGCCTGCGAGGAGGTCGGCGTCAGGGTCATCACCGGGTACGGCGTCAGCGACCGCAACGGTGCGGACGGGGCACGCAGGGGACTCGAGGAGAACCGGAGATTCCTCGATGCCGGCGGGAAATGCCTCGTCGGCATCCACGCAGCGTTCACCTGTACCGATGAATCGCTCGAGGGGGCTGCGTCGCTCGCCGACGAGTACGGTGTCGGGGTCCACGTCCACGTCGCAGAGGGCCCTGGCGACATCGACGCCCCTGAACGTCTCGCAGGTTTGACGAACGACCGGTGGCTGTTGAGTCACTGTGTCTACCTCCCTACAGACCACCATCTCAAAGGGACGATCCTTCACAACCCGATGTCGAATCTGAACAACGGTGTCGGGTATGCCGACCCTGCGAGGTTCTCCAACCCGGTGGCACTCGGGACCGACGGAATCGGTGCGAACATGATCGAGTCGTTCAGGCTTGCGTACGTGATGCAGCGCTCCACCGACGTCACCGTCGGCCCCGACCCCGCGTGGTCGTGGCTCGAAGAGGGATGGAACCTGGTCCCCGAAGCCAGAGACGACGAGGTCACCTGGTCGTACGACCCCATGGACCCCTGGCACATCGCCTTCACGGCCGGTATCCACCCTGTCGAGGTGAAGGTCGCCGGAGAGGTGGTGTACGCAGACGGCGCACCGACACGGGTCGACGCACCAGAGATCAGAGCCAAGGCGCGTGAGCAGGCGGCGCGTCTGCATAGCCGCTTGTAGTCGAGAGGAGACCCCCCATGTCAGATCGCTTTCAGCCCATCACGATGGAGCAGCTCACCGACTGGGTCTTCACCGAACTCGATGAGAAGGACTCCATCTTCGGCATCCCGCGCACCTCGTTCTTCACACCGAGTGCCGACGATCGGTTCCGTGTCGAGAACTACGGCACGATCCTCGACACCCCGTTCGGCGTCGCCGCAGGCCCCCACAC
>JBDLIR010000369.1:0-2751 GCA_039714815.1 Actinomycetota bacterium
AAGCCGAGATCTGGAGATCCATGGCACTCGGCGTACTTCCTGCAGAACGGGTGGCGCAGTTGTGGCCGCCGTACCCCGGGGACCGCCATCCGTACATCATCGACGAGGGTGTGACGGCAGCAACCGCCTCCTCGAGCACCTTTTCCATGCCGTCGATCCGCGTGCCCCTGCGCTCGGTGGCAACCGCCGTCGATGCAGTGAACCGGGTGACCGGTGGAGGGATGGAGACAGGCATCGGGTCGAACTCCTGGGCCGTAGCCGGTGAGCACACAGACACCGGAATGCCGCTCCTCATGAACGACCCCCACCTCAGCCCGCAGATGCCCTCGATCTGGTACCAGGTGGGACTGCACTGCAACGAGGTGACGGACAACTGTCCGTACGACGTTGCCGGTTTCTCCTTCGCAGGCGTACCCGGCGTGGTGATCGGACACAACGCGGACATCGCGTGGGGCTTCACGAACGTCGGTCCGGATGTCCAGGACCTCTACATCGAGAAGATCAACCCCGACAACCCGGACCAGTACGAGTTCAAGGGTGAATGGCTCGACATGGACATCCGAACGGAGACGATCTCCGTTTCGGGCGGTGACGACATGAACCTCGAGATCCGAACGACGATCCACGGCCCGATCATCTCGGGAGTCTTCGGCGCTCTCGATGACTTCGACCAGTCGGGCGTCGATCGTCCCGATAGCTACGTGATCGCGATGAAATGGACCGGTCTCGACGACGTACCGTCCATCGCAGGCCCGATTCTCGGGCTGAACACAGCGAAGAACTTCGATGACTTTCGCGATGCAGCGAAGCTGTTCCAGGTCCCGTCGCAGAACATGCTCTATGCGGACACCAAGGGGAACATCGGCTACCAGACCCCGGGCGACATCCCGATCCGCTCGAAGGGAGATGGGACACTGCCGGTTCCCGGGTGGACGGGGGAGTACGAGTGGACAGGCTTCATCCCCTTCGACGAACTCCCGATGGTGTTCAACCCTGACTCCGGATACATCGTGACCGCCAACAACGCGGTAGTAGACGACAGTTACCCGTATCTCATCACGGAAGATTGGTCCTTTGGCTATCGCGCAGAACGACTCATCGATCTCGTGACATCGAACTTCGGGATCGGCGTCGAGGGCCACGAAGCGATCCAATTCGACAGCCACGACCTGAACGCCGAGCGGATCATGCCGCATCTCCTCGCTGCCGTGTACGGAGTCGGTTCAGACGATCTCGACGCCGTTGAGACTCAAGCGCTCGAACTTCTGAGCGATTGGGACTTCCAGGACTTCGCGGAGAGCGGGGGCGCGGCGGTCTGGAACGCCACCTGGGCGAATCTCCTGGAGCAGACCTTCCACGATGAGCTCCCGGAAGATCTGTGGCCGACCGGCGGTTCGAGGTGGTTCGAGGTGATGCACAGCCTCATCGACGCACCGAACGATCTCTTCTGGAATGATGTGACGACCGATGCCACCGAGACACGTGACGACATCCTCGTCGCATCCTTCCGAGCAGCGGTTGCGGAATTGCAGGATCGGCTCGGTTCGGACGTCGGAGCGTGGACGTGGGGCGATCTTCACCGGATGATCTTCGTCAACCAGTCTCTCGGCGAGTCAGGCATTGGCTTCATCGAGGACCGATTCAACCGAGGGCCGTTCCCGGCGAGCGGCAGCAAATCTGTCGTCAACGCCGTCGGCTGGGACCCGGTCGAATCGTATGACGTCAACTGGGTTCCGTCTATGCGGATGGTCGTCGACCTTCAGGATCTGACACGTTCTCGTGCCATCCACACGACGGGCCAATCCGGCCATGCATACGACACGCACTACATCGACATGGCTCCCCTCTGGCTGGCAGGCGAGACCGTGCCGATGCTGTGGGACCGTTCCGACATAGAAGCAGACGCGGAGGCGACGTTGTTCCTCGTCCCCTAGGGACGAGGAACAACGTTGTAGTACGTAATACGTAGTACGTAGTACGTAGAAGACGCGCCAATAAGTGGATCCGGGTTCGTGACCGCGGCTTGCGTATGCCCTCCCTTCAGGGGGACAGAAGAATCGGTAGCAGGCTCCCACTTCGCCTGTCCACCCCTCCTCGTAATACGTACTACGTAATACGTACTACGTACTACGTCGTTCCTCGGAAGCGGATCATGTGCCAGCCTTCAACTCCGTCCGGGCGCGGGGGAACCCGTTGCTCGGACTGTGTTTCGCCGGTTCCGTCCGTCGCGCGGACACGCATCGTGTGGGGCCCCTCGGCAACTTCGGCGTCGAGCGACCACTGGACCCAACTGTTGATCGACAGTGGCGTCGACAGTTCAGCCTCGTGCCAGGCACCGTCATCGATCTGCACCTCGACACGCCCGATTCCACGCGTCGGGGCCCAAGCGACACCACCGAACGTATACCGGCCTGCTTCGATGGCAGAGCCGCTTCTCGGTCTGTCGATCCTCGACTGCGTCTTGATCGGACCCTCTTTCGACCAACCGCGCGGGATCCAGTAGCCGTCGAATGCGTCCCACGTCGTGAGTTCGATCTCAGAAAGCCACTTGGTCGCCGACACATAACCGTAGAGCCCCGGAATCACGAGCCGTGCAGGGAACCCGTGTGTCGTCGGGAGGACGTCGCGGTTCATGCCCACAGCGACAAGTGCATCACGACCGTCGAGGGCTAGTTCCGTCGGAAAGCCCGCCGTCCACCCATCGACAGATCGACCTACGATCTGATCCGCCCCGGGTTGGATTCCGGCAAG
>JBDLIR010000370.1:0-2741 GCA_039714815.1 Actinomycetota bacterium
ATCGGGGTCCGGAGACCGGGTGTGTCTCATCGGTGTCGGAAAGATGCTTGCCCCAGCACTCGAGGCTGCCGAGATGCTCACTGACGAGGGCATCGACGCAACCGTTTGGGATCCCAGGATCGTCGCTCCGCTGGATCCAGAGATGCTCGCAGATGCTGCAACGCACGACGCCGTCGTGACGATCGAAGACGGGTTCCGCCAGGGGGGCGCAGGCACCGGCATCGAGACAGCGCTGCGCGACATGGAGGCGCCGTGCCGCATCGATGTCATGGGAGTGCCTGTGACGTACATCCCCCACGCAAAGCCTGACAAGATCCTGCGCGAACTCGGTCTCGACGCACCGGGGATCGTCGCGGCTGTCCAGCGCCTGCTGAGCTAGGTTCTCTACCCGGCGATCGCCTGGATCGCAGCGTCTGTGTTGTCCACCGTCACCGCCACGTGGAAACCCTCAGCGTTCGAGTGGAGCAGGTACAGCGAGTCGATGTTGACACCTGAGCGCGCCAGCCCGTTGACCATGTGTGCGAGCGACCCGGTGCCGCGGGGCAGGAACATGTCGAGTATGTCGCTCTCGTCGAACGCCAGATCAGCGTTCATGAGAAGCCGGCGGGTCCGTGCGACGTTCTGCACGACGAACCTGACGTGGCTATGCCCATCGTCGGTAACCGTGGCGAGTGCATCGATCTCGATACCAGCGTCAGCGAGGAGCATGGTCAGCGATGCGAGCTGACCCGGACGATTTCTGAGTCGAACCGAGAACTCCTTCATGTGTTCATCATAGGACTTTCCACGGCTGCTTGCGAGGGTTAGTAAAAGAGCTGTCAGCTATCAGCTGTCAGCCGTCAGCTCTCGTAACGACGAACGGAAAACGGACAGCGGACAGCGGACGACAGAAAACGGACAACACCCATACGAGTCGAACATATGTTCGATTAGTATGGGTATGTGACTCGTTACGCCGAACTGCATTGCCATACGAACTATTCGTTCCACGATGGGGCGTCGTGGGCGGGGGAACTCGTACAGCGGGCGGCCGAACTGGGGTACACAGCGCTCGGGGTGACCGACCACGACGGCTTCCGGGGCGCGGTCCAGGTGCATGCGCATGCCTCGGCGATCGGCCTGCCTGTGGTGTACGGCACCGAGGTCGGGATGCCCAGGGGTGACGCTCCCGCTGCCGATGCTTCGGTGGATGCGGTTCTTGCTCCTTCTGACGACGAGGTCGCGATCACCGGCGCACAGGATCTGACACGGCGTGGGCGTACGAAACGCATGCATGGCACGAAGCCCACGGAGAGGGTTCCCACGGACCACCTGGTACTCCTTGCACCAGACGCTGGTGGGTACGCAGCGATCGGGCAGTTCGTGACGAAGGGTCAGTACCGGGGGAAGAAGGACGAACCGCGGTACTCGTATCAGGATCTCCAAGAGGCCATACGAGCGGGCGCACTGGTCGGCCTGTCCGGGTGCTGGCAGGGGGAGGTTCCTGCGGCTGCAGCTGCAGGGAACCTGGCTGGTGCGTTGCGTGCCGCATCCAGGCTGAGAGAGCTCTTCGAAGGGAGGTTCTACATCGAACTCACCCACCACGGGATGCCCGGCGACGACCAGCGCAACGATCTGCTCGCCGAGGTTGCGATGCGTCTCAAGATCGACACCGTGGCGACGAACAACGTGCACTACGCACATCGTCACGACGCCGACCTCTCCGAGGTGCTCGCCGCGATCGGTGGGAGGAAGTCACTCGAGACGGCGGACGGGTTCCGGCCCGCAACGGATCTCAGGCACTTGAGGACCCCTGATGAGATGACGAACCGGTTCACCCGGTATCGCGGAGCGGTGGAGAGGGCAGCCGATCTCGGTGCGTCCCTTGCGTTCGACCTCGACCTGCTCGAACCCGAACTGCCCGACTATCCGATGCCAGGGTCGTTCACGACCGAGGACGAGTACCTCGCACACCTCGCCTACGAAGGGGCCCGCACCGTGTACCCGGGATCCGAAGACGGTATCGACCCGAGGGCCAGGCGGCGTCTCGAACACGAACTCGGCGTCATCGGCGACCTCGGGTTCGCCGGGTACTTCCTCGTTGCGTGGGACATCGTCAACTTCGCCCGTTCACGCGATATCTACTGTCAGATCCGCGGGTCAGGTGCGGACTCTGCAGTTGCGCGCTGCATCAACCTCACCAGGGTCGACCCGATCAGGCTCGGCCTCCCGTTCGAACGCTTCCTCTCTCACGAACGCGGGAAACCGCCAGACATCGACATCGACTTCGAAGCGGAGCGCCGTGAGGAGGTGATCCAGTACTGTTTCCGCAGGTACGGGAGGGAGCGGGCCGCCATGGTGGCCAACGTGATCACGTACCGTGCAAAGTCGGTGCTCCAGGACGTAGGGAAGGCGTTCGGCCTCACCCAGGCCCAGGTGAACGGCCTCACCAGGTACCTCGACTCGCGCAACCCGAAGACGATCAGGGACGTGGTCGACCTGCCTGTCGGTCTCACGGCCGACCACATCTATGACGTGTGCCAACGCCTCGACGGGTTCCCACGCCACCTCGGCATCCACTCCGGGGGCATCGTCATCGCTCGCAGGCCCCTGTGGGAGACGGTACCGATGGAGTGGGGGAGGATGGAGAACCGCTCGATCCTGCAATGGGACAAGAACGACACCGCCGCAATGGGGCTCGTCAAGTTCGACCTGCTGGCCCTCGGCGCACTCAACGCGCTGCACCTCTCCGTCGACGGCAT
>JBDLIR010000371.1:0-2736 GCA_039714815.1 Actinomycetota bacterium
CCGATGACGATCAGCGTGATCGTACGCCGCCCCGGTCGGTCGAACTTCGCCATCTCGGCGATGTCGGATCGGTAGTACACGAGCACCGCCGCAAGCGTGCCGAGGTGCAGCATGGCACTCGTTGCAAGGTCGGGCCCCTCCCTGTTGAGAAGCGCGGGTATGAGCACGAGGTGCCCCGACGACGAGACAGGAAGGAATTCGGTGAGCCCCTGGATGAGTCCCCACAAGATCGCATTGAGCATCCAGCCAGCCTACAGCTATCGGCCTACAGCTCACAGCCCTTCGATCTGGCCGTCGGCTGTCGGCTCTCCCCCTACATCGTCGCCTGCTCGGACTCAGGGACGGCGACCCTGGCGATCCTGCGGGTGAAGTAGTAGATCCGCTTGAGGTTGGCGATCAGATCGGTCTCGAATCGGTAGGTAGCGACGCGATTCGGTTCATCTGCTACGAGACGGGCCGCTTCGTGCTGGGTCGCCGCCCGCTCGAGGTTCCTTATGTGCGACTTCTCTTTGGAGACCTTGCGTGCAGCATCCTGGTCCTTCTGTGTCACCGCGATCATCGCCAACTGGAACGCGTTGTACACCGCTGTGTGGTAGATCTCGATCACCTCCCTCGTCTCGTCACTGACCGTCACAGACTCACCGATCCTCTGGTGACCGAGCGCAACCATGTTCGTCTCGATGATGTCTCCGATCGCTTCCAGTGCGTTCGTCGCCTCGAAGAGGTCCATCAACTCGTCGCTGGATGCCTCGCTCAACCTTGCCTCGCCGATGTCTCCGAGATACTCGAGCAGGAGACCGTGGAGGCTGTCCACCTCATCGTCCATTTCCTCGACGTCCTGCAGGTCATCGATCGTGCCGTCCATCGTCGCTGGCAGGATGTCACCCAGCATTCCCTGGACCCTCGACGCCATGCGCAGCATCTCCATGCGCGCCGCGGCGAGTGCGAGGCTCGGGGACCTGATCAGACTCTTGTCGAGGTACTTGGGACGCAGGACTCCATCGGTGGGCTTGTCCGGGACGAGTTTGGCGACCAACGCGCCGAACTGGTCCACGAACGGCAGGAAGATGAGCGCATTGACGACGTTGAACACCGTATGGGCGTTTGCTATCTCGCGCGCCGTGCCTCCACCGATCGACGAGACGATCGTGCTCAGCCAGCCCACGAGGGGGACCCATATCAGCACGCCAACCACGTTGAACACGAGATGCGCGACCGCTGCGCGCTGAGCTTCCCTGGGCTTCCCGATGGCTGCGAGCAGGGCGGTCACGGAGGTACCGATGTTGGCGCCCAGTACCAGGGAGATCCCTGCAACCGGGGTGATGAGTCCCTGACTCGCGAGCACGATCACGATGCCCGTCGTTGCAGACGACGACTGGACCAACGCTGTGAGAGCCGCACCGGCGAGGATGCCCAGCAACGGGTTGTCCAGCGTCGCCATCGCATCGATGAACGGTTCGTAGGTGCGCAGGGGACTCATCGCGCCTCCCATGACCACCATCCCGAAGAAGACGAGCCCAAGTCCCATGACGGCAGTGCCCTGTGCCTTCCGTGTCTGGCGCTTCGCAATGGAGCTGACCCCGAAACCCGCTGCTACGAACACGAGAGCCCAACTCGTCACGTTGAACGCGATGATCTGAGCCGTGATGGTGGTTCCGATGTTCGACCCGAGGATGACCGGTATCGACTGGAGGAAACTCATCAATCCTGCGCTGATGAACCCGACGACGAGGACGGTCGTCACCGAGGAAGACTGGATGACGGCCGTGATCCCTGCACCTGTGAGGAGCCCTGCGAAACGACTTGACGTCAACTTCTCGAGAACGGTCCTCGCCTTGTCGCCAACAACCAGCCTCAACGCCTCTGTCATCAGCTCCATGCCGATCAGGAAGAGGGCAAGGCCGCCGACCAACCCGACGATGAGGTCGAACCAGTCGATCGACTCGGTCGTGTCGATCGCCGTCTCGGCGGTGGCGATAATCAATGAGGCGAGCATGCCCAAGAGTAGGCACGCGACGCTACGCTACGCGAGATAGCTCAGAATCCGTAGGCCGACGACATCCTGAGCTGCTCACCGATTGCCACGTTCACGAGTGCCGGGACCCCCGACTCCTGGGCACGTTCCAAGGCAGGCCTGATCTCCTCTGGCCTTTCGACGAACTC
Organism: Actinomycetota bacterium; assembly: GCA_039714815.1. Classification (GTDB taxonomy): domain Bacteria; phylum Actinomycetota; class Acidimicrobiia; order Spongiisociales; family UBA5794; genus JAMBLL01. The sequence goes on from JBDLIR010000371.1 coordinate 2,164, forward strand.
CCCGTACCCGCCGAGGCCCTCGACCATCTTGTGATACGGCCGGAACCCGAGGTCGGCACCCACCATCCGCTCCGGATAGAGCATCCTGTGGATCGTCTTGATGTTGTTCCACGCTCCGTCGTTGCCTACGACCCCGACGACTGGCATCTCGTGACGGATCAGCGTGTCGTACTCCATGCCGTTGAAGCCGAAGGAGCCATCGCCGTAGACGATCCCGACACGTGCGTCTGGCTCGACGGCCTTGGCTGCGATAGCGAACGGCGCACCGACACCAAGACATCCGAACGGGCCTGGATCCAACAGTCCGCCCGGTCTTGAGGTCTGGAGCCACTTGGCGGTAGTGGAAACGATGTCCCCACCGTCGGCTGCGACGATGGAATCGTCAGAGAAGAACTCGGCGACCTCACGTGCGAAGCGCTCCGGATGGATAGGCGATTCGTCAGACTTCGAGGCGACATCTGCCAGCTGCTGCATCGCCTGCTCGGATTCGAAGATCGACGTTGTCCACTCCGGGTCGCTCGTTCGTGCGAATCGTGGCGCGTGACGAGCGAGTTGTGCAACGACGGCGCCGGG
>JBDLIR010000372.1:0-2723 GCA_039714815.1 Actinomycetota bacterium
TACCTGACCGAAGAGCTTGGTGTCACCTTTGAAGGTGTCGTCACGGCCGACTACAACGGCCTCGTTGTGGCAATGGGTGCAGGAAACGCCGACCTCGGCGCCTTCGGCCCGTTCGGCTACGTCCAGGCGAAAGAGCAGTACCCGGACATCGAGGTGCTGATCCAGTCGATCCGATTCGGATCTGACCTCTACCACGGCCAGTGGTTCACGAACGACGCTTCGATCTGTGAGGACGAGCCGGTTGTCGGCGCGTACGAGTGGGTCGACGGAGTTCCGACCATCCTGGATCCGACCGAGGTACCTGCACTCCAGGTCGGTTGGGCATACAACGATGGCGTACTTGGTCCTGAGGTTGACGACGAAGTCGGCGAGATCACACAGGGCCTCGTATGTACCGCACCGCTCGAAGCGGTGAAGGGCAAGTCGGTTGCGTTCACGAGCGCCACATCCACATCGGGCGGTGTGTTCCCGCAGCTCCAGCTCTTCAACCTCGGTATCGATATCGAGAACGACCTCGAGTACTCGTACCTCACGTCACACGATGCGACCGTTTCGGCTGTGTACAACGGTGACTTCGACATCGGCCTCAGCTTCGATGACGCCCGTCGTACGCTCCGCAAGGAACACACGGATGTTGGCGAGAAGGTCATCGTCTTCAACATCACTGAGAACATCCCGAACGACGTTGTCGCGGTACGCGGCGAGTTGCCGGATGACCTCAAGCTTGCGATCTTCGATGCAACGAAGGCGTATCTCGAAACTGAAGAGGGCGAAGCCGTCTTCGATGAGATCTACGAATGGACCGACATCCGACTCGCAGATGACAGCGACTTCGCAGTCGTGCGTGAAGCTGCCGAGAAGCTCGGCGTAACGGAAGAGTAGGACTGGCATCTGAGGGCTGGCCGTGAGGCCAGCCCTCAGCCATTCCACGAACCATGGGCTTCATCGACTTCACACACACGTCCGTCACCTACCCCGGCGGCCTCACAGCGCTCGATGACGTCACACTGACCATCGAAGAAGGCGAGTTCGTCGTCGTCGTCGGGCTTTCTGGAGCCGGAAAATCAACGATGCTCCGGGCGATCAACGGACTCGTCCCCGTAGCAGGGTCCGTGCTCGTCGACGGGCGCGAAGTCGTCGGTGCCTCAGCATCCGAGCTGAGGGCCATCCGATCAGACGTCGGCATGATCTTCCAAACATTCAACCTCGTCAACCGATCTCGCGTCGTCAACAATGCCCTCATGGGCAGACTCTCGAAGATCCCCCGGTGGCGCAGCATGCTCGGGCTCTGGCCCGCGGAGGACAAAGAGGTCGCACTCCAGTCCCTCGAACGCGTCAATATCGTCGAGAAAGCGTATGTCCGCGCGTCTGACCTCTCCGGCGGGCAGCAACAACGTGTCGGGATCGCTCGGGCACTGGCCCAGGAGCCCAAGATCATCCTCGCCGACGAGCCTGTCGCTTCGCTCGACCCGGTCACATCACACATGGTGATGCGCGACCTCCAACGGATCAACCGTGAACTGGGCATAACCACGCTCATCAACCTCCACTTTCTCGATCTGGCACGCCAATATGGGAGACGACTCATCGGCCTCAATGACGGCAAGGTCGTGTTCGACGGTGACATTGCCGACGTCGACGATGACGTGTTCCGCGGCATCTACGGGCGTGCGATCACACCCGACGACCTGCTCGACTGATCGTGCAGACGTTCGACGCTGAAACCCGCACACGACCCATCGAGCCACCGCGTGCTACTCAGTATCTGCTCCCAATGGCCGTCGGTATCGTCGCCACGGGAATCGTTGGCTGGGCGGGGCCGGCCGGACCGCTGTGGGGTACCCTCGTCGGTCTCGTCACCTTCGGCGTGTTCGTGTGGGTAAAGGTCACCACACACTGGATCGATGCGGCCGTTCTGGTCATCGCTGGAATCGCCGGGTTGTCATTCTTCGACTCGGTGCTTGCATCGCGTACCGGACCGATCGACTTCAAGATGTCGCTCCTGGCCGCGATGGGTTGGTTGGTCTATGGCGCAGCGACAGGCTTCGTGGTGTACCGCAACCGACCAGGTTACAGGCCAGGCATAATCGGCCTCCAGGCTCTCGCATGGGGTGGCGGAGCAACGCTGACACTCTTCACTGCGACAGCGATGGGTGTCCTCGCTCCGTTGAACGCTCGCCAGATCAGCTCGGGTGAGATTCAGGAGCTCACGATCGCGCTGTTCGTCGTCACCGGCATGGCAGCAGCCGGTCTCGGCCTCGGTGCGAACCTGTCGTTCTCGACGGGTCTTGTATCCCTGTTCTCACTCGGTCTCGTTCTCGTTGCAACGGTCGTGGCCTACAACGAGATCCAGTTCTCCACATCAGCGATCGCCACACAACTCAGCCGCATCGGCGAGATCGCCGATGATTTCTGGCCTCCCGTGTGGAAGTGGCCGAAGAGCCTCGGCCAACCTGAGACCTTCAACATCGTCCAACCGTTCATCGAGACGCTCCAGATCGCGATCGTCGGGGCCATCACCGGGAACCTGCTCGCCCTCCCGCTGGCGTTCTACGCATCACGGATGACCGCACCCTCCAACCTCGCATACCGGATCGCCAAGGCCTTCCTCAACGTCGTCCGCACGATCCCCGACCTGGTCTGGGGTATCTTGTTCGCAACCGCCGTCGGGTTCGGCAACCCGTTCGCCGGGGCACTCGCGATGATCATGTTCTCGCTGGCGA
>JBDLIR010000373.1:0-2722 GCA_039714815.1 Actinomycetota bacterium
ATGAAACGCGCCGAGTGTGGGCGCTGCACCATGAGGACCTCGATGTCCTCGCGCTCACGGACGAGGCATACGGTCGAAGCCCGGCGAAGGTTCGTCACCGCACAACGACCCATCGCGATCGGAGCCGCCGCACGAACCAGCCGCGCAGCGCCTCACGGATCCCCGGAACCATCAGAAGGAGTCCAACGGTATCTGTCATGAAACCGGGCGTCAGGAGCAGCGCCCCCGCCACGAGGATCATCGCGCCGTGAACGAGGTGCGCGGTCGGTGTGTTGCCTGCCACGATCTCCTCCTGAATGCGCACCCACGTGTGGCGGCCCTGGCGTGTAACGAGCCACGAGCCGGCGAAGGCCGTTGCGATGACGATCGCGATCGTCGGGCCGACGCCGATCGTGGAACCGACGTAGTAGAACAGCAGGATCTCGACAAGGGGAACGATGACGAAGGCGAGGAACAGCCAGGTGCGGATGCGCATGACGTGAAGAGTAGACGGTCTACCCTGCACGCATGGAATTGAGCGACCTCCCATCGATCGACGCACTCGCTGCCGAACTCTCACACGCGTTCGAACTCCCCGCTCCGATCATCACCGACGCAGCCAGGCGAGCTGTCGATACATCCCGCGTTGAACTGCGCTCCGGGCGCGACGCCGACCCGACCGGCATCGCAACCGCGCTGCTCACAGACGTCGCTGCTGCACGGCCACGGCGCGTGATCAACGCGACCGGTGTGCTCCTGCATACGAATCTCGGTAGGGCACCCGTTGCCATCGCGACTGCAGATACAGCAGGGATGATCCTCACTGGCACGAGCAACGTCGAGATCGATGTGCGAACCGGACGTCGCAGCAAACGGCACGACTACCTCGACACGCTCATCCCCCTCGTCACGGAAGCCGAAGCCGGGTTCGCAGTGAACAACAATGCTGGAGCGCTCCTCCTTGCCCTTGCGAGCGTCGCTGGTAACGGTGGCAGGGTCGCTGTGAGCCGTGGAGAGCTCATCGAGATCGGCGGGTCCTTTCGCCTGCCAGACCTGATGGCAGCGAGCGGAGCCGAACTGGTCGAGGTTGGGACAACGAACCGGACGCGGGCTGCCGACTATGCATCGGTTGTCGACACGGTCGATGCGATCTTGAAGGTGCACCCGTCGAACTATCGGATCGACGGGTTCTCCCAGGAGACCACCTATGGCGAACTCGCTGAACTTGCCGCACAGAACGGGGTTTCGTTCATCGCGGATGTCGGTTCAGGGCTCATCGATGAGCAAGCACCCTGGCTCTCAGGCTGTGACCGTTCATGGCTTGCAGGCGAACCTGGCGTCATACAAACGATTCGAACCGGCGCCGACCTCGTCCTCTTCTCAGGGGACAAGCTCTTCGGTGGGCCCCAGGGCGGGATCATCGTCGGCAAGACGGAAGCCGTGACGCGTGCGAAGAAGCATCCGATCGCTCGTGCGGTCCGTCTCGATGGGAGCTCCCTCGCAGCGATCGCGAGCACGTTCGAACTATATGCAGGCCAACGGATATCCCAGATCCCGTTCTGGTCGATGGTGTGTGCAACGCTCGACGAGATCGAATCGCGGAGCCAGGCGGTGATCGATGGGATCGACGAGGCTATCTCGATCGTCGACGGTGCATCGATCCCTGGTGCTGGATCGGCACCGGGCGCAACCATACCGACACGGTTGATCCGGCTCGATGGGGACGCTGACCGATCGTGGTCGAAGCTCGCACAGGCCCCGACGCCCGTGATCGCCTCGAGACGTGACGGCTCCGTGTACATCGACCTGCGCAGCGTCCTTCCCGGCGATGATGTGGCCGTGCGTGCTGCGCTGATCTCCGCAATCGCCTGAAATGCCGATCATCGCCACCGCTGGACATGTCGACCACGGGAAATCAGCTCTCGTTCAGGCGCTCACCGGCACCGACCCCGACCGATGGGCAGAGGAGAAGGAGCGGGGCCTGACGATCGATCTCGGCTTTGCGTGGACGACGCTCAAAGGAACCTCGGTCGGGTTCGTGGACGTGCCAGGGCATGAGCGCTTCATCAAGAACATGCTCGCGGGCGTGGGTGCCGTCGATTGTGCTCTCCTCGTCGTTGCCGCAGACAGCGGATGGATGCCCCAAACGGAGGAGCATGCAACGGTCCTGAACCTGCTCGACACGCCAAGAGGTGTGATCGCCGTGACCAGATCCGACCTCGTCGACCGCGAGACCGTCGAGCTTGCGACTCTCGAGATCCTCGAGGAGGTCGAAGGCACCGTCATGTCCGATTGGCCAGTCGTCGCGGTCTCATCGGTGACGGGAGAGGGACTCGAAGAGCTTCGTGGCCACCTCGCCGGCCAGATCGACGTCGATCGGGAATTTCATGAGCCCACGCGCATGTGGATCGACCGGTCATTCTCGATCCGTGGCGCAGGACTCGTCGTCACGGGATCGCTTGCGCGGGGGTCGATCCGTGTCGGCGATGAGGTCGAGGTGCTTCCCGAAGGGACTATTTGCCGTGTGCGCGGGTTGCACAGACATGAAGAATCTGTCGACCGTGTCAGAGCGGGAGAGCGGGCGGCGGTGAACCTCGTGACAGACGGCTCCCCCGACATCAGCCGTGGCAACCTCCTCGTGACACCGTCATCGGTAGGCACCACGCAGCGGTTCACCGCAATGATGCAGCCCGCCCGTTCCTTCACGGAGATCCCTAAGCGAGGCGCATTCCATCTTCACATC
>JBDLIR010000374.1:0-2713 GCA_039714815.1 Actinomycetota bacterium
CTCAGTAGCGCTCAACGATCGAGGGAAACGGGTCGAGCGAGAATACGGCCTCGACCGGAACGTCGAAGAAACGGGCAATCCTCAACACCAGGTCGAGGCTCGGCGAGCAGGAGGATCGCCGACAGTTGGCGGTTGGCACTGCAGGGGCAATCTATGACGGAGTGTGGTCGACTTGGACTCAGTCGGTCACGAAGTTGACGACCCGGCCCGGCACATAGACGACATGCACATCGTCGGTCGCCGGTACCGCGACTATGTCACGACTCGCGATGGCCCGGACGCCGCGTTCGGTGGCGTGTCGCGGTACGGTGATGGTGCCCCGAACCTTGCCGTCGACCTGGACCGCTATCTCCACGTCCTCGTCTTCGAGCAGTCGCCGATCGCATTGGGGCCACGGCCGGGTGTGGACTGAGAACGGTTCACCGAGGTCGTGCCAGAGCTCTTCGGCAAGGTGCGGTGCGAACGGCGCCAGTAGCAGTACGAAGATCCGTTTCGAAGCGGGTGAACCGACCTCTGGGAGCAGCTCCATCAGACGGGCGATGGCGACGTTGAAAGTCAGACGTTCGATGGCCTCGGTGACGGCGGCGATGGACCGGGCTATCGCTCGTTCGTCGGTTTCTTGTCGATCCGGACCCGTGACCGTCCGCCACGCCTTAGCGAAGAAGCGCTCGATGCCCGCGATCGCGGCATCGGTGAACTCGCCCCCTTGCTGCCAGGGTGCGGAGAACAGTAATGCACACCGCAGCACGTCGGCACCCACGGTGTCGATATAGTCGTCAGGGGTCACGACGTTCCCCCGGCTCTTCGACATCTTGGCGCCATCCTTGACGATCATCCCGCCGATGCGGATGCGCGGGAACGGTTCTTCGAAGGGAACCAGCCCGAGATCATGCAAAGCCATCGTGACGAATCGTGCGTACAGGTGGTGCCGCTGCACATGCTCGGGGCCTCCTGCATAGAAATCGACGGGCAGCACCCTCGCGGTGCGATCGAGATCCCATGGCCGATCGCGGTAGTCGGTCGATGGGTAGCGGAGGAAGTACCACGCCGAGTCGACGAACGTGTCGCTGACGTCCGTCTCGCGCCGTGCGGGCCCATCACAGCGCGGGCAGGACGTGGTCACCCAGTCCTCGAACGAGGCAAGCGGCGACTCCCCGGTGCCGGTGGGTCGGAACTCCTCGATCTCGGGCAACAGCACAGGTAGCTGGTCTTCCGGGACCGGTACCGTTCCGCAGACGCGACAGTGGATGATCGGGATCGGTGGGCCCCAGTAGCGCTGGCGGGAGATCAGCCAGTCACGCAGGCGATACCGAAGCGCGGGCGACCCGACGCTCGCGGCGGCCGAAGGTTCCAGTAAGTCGGCGCTTGAGATCGGGATCCCGTGTTCCTCCGCGTAGCGACGGTCCCGGTCATCGTGGGCGGGTACACCCATCACCGCTCCGGTTCCGTATGCCTCGACGACATAGTCCGCTTCGTAGATGGGTATCGCTGCTCCTGTCAGCGGGTGGGGGCGGGTGCCGCCCGCCGCCGGATGGCCGGGCGGCACGGCCAGGAAGGTCACTGCCGGCAGCGTGTCGGGTCGGGTGGTGAACACGGTGAGATCACCGAAGGCGATCTCCGTGCCTTCGGATTGACCGATCCACTGTCGCTGGAGCCGCTTCGCCCGGTCTGGCCAGTCCAGATCGTCGAGTCCGGCAAGCAGCCGATCGGCGTATTGGGTGATGCGCAGGAACCACTGGGTCATCACCTTCGATGTAACGACGCTCTCGCAGCGCTCGCAGACGGTTCCCTCCCGCTCGGTCTGTTCCCTAGCGAGCACGGTCAGACACGACGGGCACCAGATGACCGGTGCCTCGGCCCGGTACAAGAGTCCTGCATCGAACAGCCGCACCAAGATCCACTGTGTCCATCGGTAGTACTCGGGCCGACTGGTGTCGACCATTCGTGACCAGTCCCATGCCATGCCAGCCCGCGACAGTTGTTGACGGAATCGTGCCGTCGTGCGGGCTGTCAGAGATATCGGGTGCTCGCCGACCCTGAGGGCGTAGTTCTCAGTATGGATCCCGAACGCGTCGAAACCGATGGGCTGAAACACCTGCTTGCCAGCCATGCGCTGGTACCGGCCGTATGCGTCGACTCCCGCGTAGCGGTACACGTGACCGACGTGCAGGCCCTCGGCGGAGGGGTAAGGGAACTCGACCTGGTTGACGAAGACATCGGATGCGTCGACGGCGTCGAGGTCAACCCGGCCTATGCCCTCGGTCTCCCAGCGGTCGCGCCAATGCGCCTCGACTTGTTGGACATCGTAGGGTGCCGCCATGAGAGCGGTCCCTCCGTTCGGGGCTTGGATGTCGGTCGCATGGATCTGCTCCTTGGATCGGGAATGAGAAAACCTCCCGGCGTGCTGCGCAGGAGGTTCTGGAGCGAGCCGTGGTTTGGCTCGCCCTACATGAGAAGAAGTCGGCTGATGATCGGTTGCTTCATACTGCCATCCTAGCGCGCGGACCCGTCTGGGGAAACCCTCTTCCGCATTCCGAATCCCCGGGAGCTTGCCGGTCGAAGACGGGTGCGCTTCTGCAATCGGAGGAGCACTGGGTTGATCCGAACAGGTATGGGTGCGCTGCTACGCGCTGCGTGCCGCGTCGAGCGTCCTCGCGATGAAGTCCGACTTCGCCCCGGTGTAGGCGATCCGGTCGTGCCTGTGCTGGTTGGC
>JBDLIR010000375.1:0-2696 GCA_039714815.1 Actinomycetota bacterium
CGATCTCTGCTCTCGTAGCAAGGCCGACAGGCCGTGCGATCTGCGAGCGAAGGCTCGCCCAGCGATCTCTGCTCTCGCAGCGAGGCCGACAGGCCGAGCGATCTGCGAGCGATCTGCGAGCCCCAGCGAGCCCCAGCGAGCGAACCGAGCCATCCATGACCTACCACGTCCGAGCCGTGACCGAAGACGACATCCGCGATTTCGCCACGTGGCGATATGACCCGCCGTACGATTCCTACAGCATCACCGATGCGATGGATGAATCGATCGAGTACTTCTCGGACCCGGACATACACTGCCACGTCGTGATCCGAGCTGACGAACTCGTGGCATTCTGCACATTCGGCAAGGATGCGCGCGTGCCCGGTGGCACATACGACGAAGCCGCCCTGGACGTCGGATTGGGCGTCAGACCGTCGCTGACCGGATCGGGCAACGGCAAGGCCATCGCATCGGCGGTCATGGAGTACGCGCGCTCTGCATTCGCCCACGACAGATATCGCGTAACGATCGCGGCACCCAACGAGCGTGCACAGCGGACCTGGAACGGTGTCGGGTTCGAACCGACGGACCGCTTCGTGTCGACCGTCGAGGTATTGGGAACGAGGGAGTTCGTGATCTCGGAGTCCGACTGAAACTTTCACCTCCGAACGCCGCCTCAACCTCGACCACTACGATGATCCCATGCCGAACCTCATGTTGATGCGACACGGGAAGTCCGACTGGGATGCCGGGGCTCCCGACGATCACTCGAGACCATTGGCCCCGCGCGGTGTCATGGCCGCGGAACGAATGGGTGAGGTTGTCAGGGATCTGCATCTCATTCCCGGCCTCGTTGTTTCTTCGACAGCGAAACGGGCCAGGGCCACGGCCGAGCTCGCAAGAATCACCGGAGGGTGGGACAGCCGCCTGGTGCTCGATGACTCCCTCTACGGAGCATCAGTGGACGACACCTTGGAGGTGGCAGCCAAGTACGCCGATGCGTGCGACCGCATCATGCTCGTCGGGCACCAACCGACCTGGTCGATGACCGTTCAGCAGTTGACGGGCGCCCGAGTCGCCATGCGCACAGCAACAATCGCGGATATCGAGCTTTCGATCAACGACTGGCCCACCCTCACCCCCGCTACCGGAACCCTCGTGACACTCCTCCAGCCCCGACACTTCGAACAATGAGAGTCAAGATTCAAGAATCAAGACGGCACCGCCGGCGCTGGCCAAAGGCCAGCTCTCGTCGATCGTCGGGACGACGATCTCTTGTCGATTCGCAACGCGAATCTCTTGTCGCTTGGCGGAGCCAAGCTCACACTGAAAGCGCAGTGACCGAACGTGACTCTTGCCGCGTGGCGCCTCAGCAGCAGTCCGCAGAGCGATCAGCGTACGAAGCGGGCCAACTTTGATCGATCTGCGCAGTGACACCGTCACGAAGCCGTCCGGGGCCATGCGGCAGGCGATCGCCAATGCGATCGTCGGGGACGACGTCTATCACGACGATCCCTCCGTCAACGAACTGGAACGAGTAGTGGCCGATCTGCTCGGCAAAGAGGATGCGGTCTTCGTTCCCACGGGAACGATGTCCAACCAACTGGCTGTACGTATCCATACCGAGCCCGGAGACACAATCGTTGTCCATGCCGAAGCACACATCCTCCGCCACGAGCTCGGAGGGGCGGCCCACAATTCCGGCGTTACGCTTGCGCCACTCAGCGGACCAAGGGGGATGTACACCGCTGACCAACTCCGCGATACGGTGCCTGAACGTCATCCTTCCCTCCCCAGTCACCTCTTCGACCCTGTAACACTCGTATGTCTGGAGAACACCCACAACGACTCCGGTGGAACCGTTTCAGATCCAGCGCGAACGAGGGAGATCCTCGACGTCGCCGGATCGCTCGGCATCCCTGCACATCTCGATGGAGCTCGCCTTTGGAATGCAGCCGCTGCAACAGGTGCCGATACTGCCGATCTCGCAGACGGCTTCGATACCGTGAATGTCTGTTTCTCAAAGGGCCTCGGAGCACCGGTTGGCTCAGCTCTTGCAGGTTCGGAGGACATGATCCACCGAGCGCGACGGTTCAAGCAGATCTTCGGTGGCGGGTTTCGACAAGCCGGGTTGCTCGCAGCCGGGGCTCTCTTCGCCCTGGAGCACAACCGTGACCGACTCGTCGATGATCACGACAACGCTCGCAGCTTTGCCGAGTCGATCAACGAAGCAGAGGGGATCTCCGTCGATCTCGCTTCGGTGCAGACGAACCTCGTCTACTTCGAGGTTGCCGACGCACCTGCATTCTCAGACGCCTGTCTGGCACGCGGAGTCGCCATGCTGCCCGTCGGACCGACAACCGTGCGGGCCGTGTTCCATCTCGACGTCACATCATCGGACGCACAACAAGCCGCAGAGACCGTGAAGGGTTCCCTGAGCTCTGAGCTCTGAGCTCTGAGTTCTGAGTCCTGAGTTCTGAGTTCAGCTCAGAGCGCCATCGAGACGACAACGAGACCAGCCATGAGCATCGCTGAGACCCCGACGATGCTGACCAGCAGCGGCTTGGAGAGAATCTCGTCGTCACCGTTCGAGCCACCTTGCGGGGTGACCATCGCGATCACTTCATCGATCGCGGCGTCGTAATCGAACTTGGTTCTGGAATCTTCCGGTTCCTCATCCGATTCAGGCGTCAGGGGGACAGTCATCGCCTCGG
>JBDLIR010000376.1:0-2683 GCA_039714815.1 Actinomycetota bacterium
TCGCTCGCGGGCTCGCTTCCAGATACCAGAGAAGAGACATTCTGGTGTCTGGTGTCTGGTGTCTGGTGTCTGGCATCTGGCATCTGGCATCTGGCATCTGGCATCTGAGCTCTGACTTGCGCTAGCGTTGGGGGACGCGATGCCGGTGCGATTGGGGATGGTGTGAGCGAGGCCGGTACAGGTACGTTCTGGGATCGCCTCGCGGCGCGATCACAGCAGACGGGATCTTTCGTTGGTATCGAGCAACCAACGACGATCGTGCGAATCTGGACCCTGATCCTGTGGGCGTCGGTGGCGTTCGTCTGGCTCGGTGCTGCATCGTTCTTCAGGTACCAGGAACCGACGGCTGGCTGGATTCTTGCTGCTCTCGGGGTTTCGTACGCCGTCGCCTGGGTCGTCTACGCGGTCACAGGCAGTGTGCGAGGCCCCGTCGTGATGCTGGTTGTCATGAGCGCGCTGGCGAACACGTCCATCCACATCGCTCTCGGTGGATATGCGAATTCTGGTTCCATTCTGATGTGGGCGGTCGCGTTGACCCTGGTTGCGGGGGTTGTGCTGGAACGATATGCCACGATCGTCATCGCTGCGGCATTCATCGTCGAGGGGGTCGTGTTCGCCTTCCTCGAACAATCACTGCAGGCGAGCCGGCCCCAGCCAGACCCCGCGCTCCCTTCGCTGATGTTCGCGATCGTCCTCGTAGGGACACTCCTGGTCGTCACACCACTCATCGCGTCGCTGCTCAACCGTGTGTCGTTCGAGCGGAAGCGAGCAGAGGACCTGCTGTCGAATGTCCTGCCCGGGCAGGTCGCAGCGGAATTGAAACAGACCGGGAAGGTGGCAGCCCGTAGATTCGAGTCCGTCAGCGTCCTGTTCGTGGATATCGTCGGGTTCACGCCGATGTCCGAGGATCTGAGTCCTGAAGAACTCGTCGAACAGCTCAACGCGGTGTTCACATTCTTCGACACGTTGACGACCGACCACGGGTGCGAGAAGATCCGCACGATCGGTGACGCCTACATGGTCGCTGCCGGCGTCCCGCAGCAGCGAGACGACCACGCACACGCGCTCGCCACCGTAGCCCTGGCAATGCGCGAATACGCCGCGAAGGGCCCGATGACATTTCGGATCGGCATCAACTCAGGCCCTGTCGTAGCGGGGGTCATCGGCACCACGAAGTTCCAATATGACGTGTGGGGAGACACGGTCAACACGGCCAGCCGGATGGAGTCCCACGCGGAGCCCGGCACGATCCAGGTCTCGCAAGCCACCTACGAACTCATCAAGGACGACTATCGGTGTGTTCGTCGTGGGCCCATCGAGGTGAAAGGCAAGGGCATGCTCGAGACCTGGTTTTTGAAGGATGGTAAATCGTAAGTCGTAAATCGTACGACTCTTCGGCTGACGGCTGACGGCTGACGGCTGATGGCTGACGGCTGTCCTGTGCGACTCACGCCTTTCGCAATTCCTGGTACTTCTCGGTGATCGTGGCCTCGACGGTGCGTACGAAGTCGTTGAGGTCGTCCTTGTTGGTCATGCCTGATGTCTCGATCGGGTCACCGATCACGACCCGTGCCGTACCCGGGCGGAAGACCTTCGAGCCAGGACTGTTGATGAGTTCTGTGCCTTCGATGATGACGGGAACCAGTGGTAGCCCTGTGTCGATGGCGATGCGGAAGGCGCCCTTCTTGAACGGCAGGAGATCACCGTTGGTACCGCGTGTGCCCTCGGGGAACACGATGAGCGAGTACCCGCGGTCAGCGGCAACTTTGACGCCCTCGTTGATCGCCTGGCGCGACGACGTGCCGGAGGCTCGATCGATCTCGATGATGCCGATCGTCCGCATGGCGCGTCCCACAAGCGGAATCTTGAACACCTCCTTCTTGGAGAGAAACCTGCCATGAAGCGGGAGCACGGAGAACATCAGCGGGATATCGAACTGCGAGAGGTGGTTGCTTGCGATGACGTAGCGCTTCGTCGGGTCGATCTTGTCGACTCCATCGACTTCTACGCTCACCGGAGGGATCTTCAAGAAGACAGAGGCCCAGTGTCTGACGATCTTGTCATGGATCCGGGAAGCGGGCCTGAACGCACCGTAGACGATGATGATGCCGGCAAGGATGAGCGTGTAGATGAAAAAGAGAGGTACTCCGATAAATGTTCGGAGCCCTGAGAGCACTGTCCTGATCATGCCGATAGCGTAGACGCAACGATGACGGTGCACACATGAGGACGATATCGAACGATGCGGCGCGCAGGATCGCGCTGGGCGCTCAGGGGTTCTCGTCCCCGAAGCCGGGCGGCCGCATCGACGCGCGGCACTTCAGGAGAGTCATGCGTCAGGTCGGGCTCGTCCAACTCGACTCGGTGAACGTGTGCGTGCGCACCCACTACATGCCGTTCTACTCGAGGCTCGGCACCTACGACATGGATCGCCTCGACCGGTGGCTGAACGACTCCGGGGAGAACTTCGAGTACTGGGCCCATGCGGCTGCTGTTCTCCCCATCGACCGGTATCCACTGTGGCGGTGGAAGATGCAGACCATGAAGCCGTGGACGCGTGCCGAGGAACTTCTCAACGCACATCCCGGCCTCCTCGACAACGTGCTGAGGCAGGTGGCCGACCACGGTCCTCTGACCGTTCGTGACCTCGACGCTCCCGATCACACGAACGAGGCATGGTGGG
>JBDLIR010000377.1:0-2682 GCA_039714815.1 Actinomycetota bacterium
TTGTGTGCGGCACGGAACACCTGCTGGAAGTGCAGGCTCTGGCGGGCGTCGACGACGTACAGAGCGAGATCCATGTCCATGTCACGCACACGCATCTCCAGCGTTGCGAGATCCGTCGTTGAGTACAGATAGGAACTATCGGAGCGGGTGAGCAGCAGCGGCGGAAGCTCCTTCTTGTCGTCCGGTTCTGCAACATCCACGACCACCGCACCGTCAGACTCTCTGGCAACGCCGTCAGCGAGTGCCCTTCTCACCATCGGTTCGAGCCTGTGGTTGACCGTCGATTCGCCGTACCACACATCGAACTCGACACCAAGAGCCTCGAAGTCCTTCTTCTGCTCCGCAACGGAGACATCGTGAAAGTGCTGCCACAGCGCTAGGTAGCCTCCGCGGCCGCTCTGCAGCTCGAAGGTCGCGACCCGTGCCCGCTCTGCGACTTCGGGATCATCCGCACAGCGCTGCGTGATCACCGGGTACATCTCGGAGAGGTCCTCGAGCGTGACAGGAGACTCCGACGGGTACGGCCCGTCGGTGACGGTGTCGTACTCAGCATCGAAGAACACAAGGCCCGGTTGACGATCATGCAGCTCGGTGATCAGTTGGCCGACGGGCATACCCCAGTCGCCCATGTGAATGTCGCCGATCGTGTCGTGCCCGGCAAAGGCGAAGAGACGCTTGATGCTCTCACCGATAATCGCCGCTCTCAGGTGCCCCACGTGGAGCGCCTTGGACATGTTCGGGCCCCCGTAGTCGATCACAACGGTCAACGGTTGCGGAACCGCACTCACACCGAGCCGATCTGACCCGGCCATGTGTGCCGTTGTCGCTGCGAGCGCTGCATCCGTCACTTTGATGTTGATGAAGCCTGGTCCTGCTACCTCGAGCGAAGCGATCAGATCCGGGGCATCGATGTGGGAGACCACGGTGGCCGCGAGATCGCGAGGGTTCGCCTTTGCTGCCTTGGCCGCACCGAGTGCTCCGTTGCACTGGTAGTCGGCGAGTTCGGGGCGCTGTGACACAGCAACCGTGCCAGCCGAGGCATCGAGGCCGACGGCTACGAACGCCTTGCCGAAGAGATCTGTGAGTTGCTGCTGAAGTGACATGGCATCCTGAGTCGATTGGTTCCGTCGTCGTCGAGCCGAGCGGCTGGAGATCGAGCTACAAGGTTACAATCTCCGTGCGCCCCAGTAGCTCAGGGGATAGAGCACCGGCCTCCGGAGCCGGGAGCGCTGGTTCGATTCCAGCCTGGGGCACGGCTCGCTGGCGCTCGCGGACCCGCTGCGCTCTTAGACCCGCTGCGCTCTTAGACCCGCTCGAAGACTCGCTCTTGGACCGCTTCGCTTACGGACTCAGAATCTGTGATCTTCTGCTGATGGCTGACGGCTGACGGCTCATCGTTGACGGCCGTCTACGCTCCTAGTTCCTCTCGAACCAGCTTGTTCACCAGCGCTCCGTCGAGTGATTCTCCTGAGCGCATCACAGCACCGATCACCTTGCCCGCGGGCGTGTTCTCATCGGCGCCGATGTCCGCGATCGCGGCGACGATCAGGTCCCGTGTTGCATCCTCATCGAGCGTCTTAGGCAGGTACTTGTCGAGATAGTCGATCTCAAACGCCAGCATGGCCGCCTGGTCGGCGCCGCGCTCACCCATCGCTTCGTACTCTGTGCGCGACTTGGTGATCCGCTTCACATAGGTCGCAATGGTCTTCACATACAACGAATCGTCGACGTCCCCGGAGAAACCAGGGGCCGCCTTCGCTGTCGCGATCTCTGCCTGAACCGACCGAATCGCGTTCAGCGTCGCCTTGTCCTTGGCGCGCATCGCAGCCAGTTGGTCCTGTTTGAGCTGTTCGGCGAGTGACATCGGGTCTCCTGAGGGTGCCTGTTGGGTATGCAACGATACCGGAACGCCGAAACTTGGAATAAACCGAACGTTTCCCGTCGCCAGCAAGACATGTTTACTAGACTCCCTTGGGCTGAAGGTGAAGAACCGTTTGACATCGGTACTGCGTTTGTGAAAACATTCACTTTCGGAACGAACAGGACTTCGCCCCACGAAGCCACACGATAGAGAGTCAAGGAGACAGTAGCGTGCTCACCCTCACCGATTGGAGAGAGCTCTCGGCTTGCCGTGATTCCGACCCGGACATCTTCTTCCCGGTCGGTACTACGGGTCCAGCCGTTGACATGATCGAAAAGGCAACAGCGGTCTGTGCGGTGTGCACCGTCCAGGAAGAATGCCTTCTCTACGCACTCGAAACGAACCAGGAAGCCGGAGTCTGGGGTGGGCTTCCCGAAGACGATCGAAGGCGATACCGCAAGCGTTGGCTCGCAGAGCGCCGCCGTCAACGCCAGGCGAGCTGAGACGACAGCCGACAGCTATCAGCCATCAGCCGACAGCTATCAGCCATCAGCCATCAGCTTTCAGCAAGAGAGGGACCGGATTTCCGGTCCCTTTCCGCATTTCTGGCTGACGGCTGACGGCTGAAAGCTCTATTCCGACCTGAAGCCGACGCCGCGTTGTTCGGGTTCCTCGAGTTCGATGAAGGCGATGGACGCCACAGACACGCCGAAGCGATGACCACGCGAATCGATGATCCACAACACTGTGGCATCACTGTCGAGAGCCTTCTCGTAGTCCTTGCTGACGACAGCCGGGTCATCGACCTGAATTTCGAGTTC
>JBDLIR010000378.1:0-2673 GCA_039714815.1 Actinomycetota bacterium
ACCCGGGGAGGTGCCCGATGAGGTTCCGATGGGCGTGCAGCGCGCCCTTGGGCTGACCGGTCGTTCCCGATGTGTAGATGAGGAACGCGGGATCTTCGGAAGCCGTTTCCACCGACGTGAACGATGGCGACGCTCGGAGGAGGTCATCGAACGCCACGAACCCGCGCGCACCTCCACCGGTCACAACGATCTGTGCATCCGTACCGGCGATCTCCACCGCTTCGACCACCTTCTCGAGACCACTCGGTGTCGTGATCACCACCTTCGCCCCGGAGTCTCCGAGACGAAACGCCAACGCGTCCGGGCCAAAGAGCGCCGCGAGAGGCAACGCCACGGCGCCCAGTTTGTAGATGCCGAGATGGGCGATTCCCGTCTCGAGGGACTGCGGGACGACGATACCCACCCGATCGCCACGCTCCACTCCAAGGCTGGCAAGACCGTTCGCCAACCGATTCGACATCTGCGCAAGGTCGCCGAACGTTGCCGTGCGCGAGTCGCCTCTCCCATCGACGATGATCAGTGCAGGTGCATCGACCGGATGAACATCGCTGCACACAGCGCCCATGTTCATAGCACCAGGAACTCGCCAGCGAAAGTCTCTGACAAGGTCTTCGTAGGTGGTACCACTGGCGTGTTGCAGCGCAGTGGGATTGATCATCAGGCAATCCTAGGGCAGCCGCAAGAGGTCTGTCGGGGCGACGTTCAGGACCGTGCCGCAGCCGCAGCCTTGCGCCCAGCGATCGCCATCAGGTCCCATACCGGGGCGAACGGCGGCGCATAGGCAAAGTCCATCCACTCGAGATCCTCGGCCGTCATCCTGCTCCAGGCAGCTGTGGCGAAGACGTCGATCCGTTTCCCTGCACCTGTGCCACCGACGATCTGAGATCCGAGTACCGCCCCGGTGCCCCTTTCCACCGTGAGGCGGATGGTGAAGTCATGTGCCTCTGGCATGTAGTGCGCTGCCGTGAGGCCGCTCACGGTGACCTCGACAGCATCGATACCTGCCGCTTCGGCCTGAGCCTGTGATACCCCGGTGACGGCGACTTCGAAGTCATGGAACCGGGTGATCGCGGTGCCAAGGACGCCAGGGAAGACGGCATCGCCACCGGTCATGTTGACGCCTGCGATCCTGCCTGTCTTGTTCGCAACTGTGCCGAGGTGAGGATTGACCATCTGGTGCGTAACACGGTGGTAGACCTCTGCGCAGTCCCCAGCAGCCCAGACACCCTCAACACCTGTGTGTTGATGGTCGTCGACGACGATCCCGCCGGTCGAACCAACCGGGATCCCGGCATCTGAGGCGAGTTCCGATACCGGCTGTCCACCAACCGCGAGTACGACAAGGTCGGCGGGGACGGACTCGCCCCCCGCGAACACACCGGTGACCCTGTCTGTGCCCTCGATCCGTTCGACCTTCTCTGATGTGTGAACACGCACATCCCTCTGAGCCATCGCCTCGGAAACCTTCGCCCCGAGGTCGGGATCGAGTGTCCTCGACATCACCGACGGCAGCGCCTCGAACATGGTGACCTGCCAGCCTCTCGTGTCGAAAGCCTCGGCGACCTCGATGCCGATGTACCCGGCTCCGACGATGACGACATGCCCCTTGCCTGCAGATGCGATGGAGCGCAGAGCCGCCGCGTCTCCGAGGGTCCGCAAGGTGTGGACACCGGGGAGGTCGATGCCAGGCAGCGGTGGAATGAACGCACGCGAACCGGTAGCGATGAGGAGTTTGTCGAACCCGGTCTCGGACGTCGATCCATCGGTGTGAGACAGGGTGGACACGGTCCGACGATTGAGATCGATGCCCGTGACTTCTGTCTGGAGTCTCAGATCGATCCCTGCCCGAGCGAACTGCTCGGGTGTGCGTGCGATCAGTTCATCGATCGTTTCGACATCACCTGAGACGAAATACGGCTCACCACATGCGGCGTAGCTGGCGAACTCCCCCTTCTCGAAGGCAACGACTTCAAGCGTCCGATCCCTGCGCCTCGCCTGGCTTGCAGCCGTCATTCCCGCGGCATCCGCCCCAATGACCACCAGTCGATCGCCCATTTCCTATCCTGACTTCCGGCTCCGTTTCACCCTGAACGATATCGCTGTTTGGTATCACGCGGTACCGGGAGCGAGCGTCGGGTTAATCCAGCAGCCGCTGTACCGTGGCGACTCGTAACGAGCGAGGGACAATGGCAGGCAACGACGCAGCAAACATGCCAGACGGCAGGGACCTTCTGCGAACGATGGGGTGGGAATCCCTTCCGTTCTCCTGTCTCGGTCTAGTCCGTAAGACGGGTGAAGTCCGGGGCGACAACATATGGGCGTGGATCATCCTCGTACCGTGGACCTCGGACGGCAAACCATGGATCGATGGGACGGAGATCGTGCCGGCCTCCTTGAAGTCCGAGACGCAAGAGCGCGACGACATCGTGGCCCAGATGCGCAACATCCTCGACGACCGCTACGGGAATACCGTGGCCTCGCGCGCTGTGGACGACCTCATCGCAGACATACTCGAAGAAAGCTGAAGGAGCAGCTGTCAGCCGTCAGCCGTCAGAAGCCGGAAGACCGTAAATCGTAAATCGTAAATCGCCAGAGGTCAGAAACCAGACACCAGACACCAGACACCAGAATGTCTCTTCTCTGGAATCTGGAAGCGAGCCTGCGAGCGATCTG
>JBDLIR010000379.1:0-2672 GCA_039714815.1 Actinomycetota bacterium
GCTCTTTGGACGGGGGAGATGTCGAGGAACGAGACAGAGGGGGAAACCAGGTCGAACCACTCAGCTCCCACACAAGCTCAGTGGAACATCGTGGTCTCCGCCTTCCGCATTCCGACTTCTGACTTCTGACTTCTGGCGATCTACGATTTACGATTTACGACTTACGTTCTCCGCTTTCCGACTTCCGTCTGTGCTCTGTGCTCTCTCTTCAGCTGTCGGCTGTGAGCTGTGAGCTGTCGGCTGACTTGGCTGCAACGCCTTCTTCGCGGGCAGCCTCGATCTTTGCGGTCGTGAGCCTCGGCGCCGCATAGATGAACAGGAGCACGTACGCGCCTGCGGCAAGCCACCAGGGCGAGCGGAGTGCGAGATCCCGACTCGCCCCAGCGGCTTCAAGACCTGACACCAACAGCCCGCCGAGCGCCAGACCGATCGGCATCATGCCCCAGGCGAAGAACCGGTAGACGCTGTTGACCCGACCGAGGAGATGATCGGGGATGATCGTCTGGCGGAGAGACACGGTGATGACGTTCCACAGCACGGCGGTGAAGCTGAATGCAGAGAACATCGCAAACACCAGCGACCAGTGGGTAGCAAATCCGATGATGAGATTGGTGGCCACGCTCGCGAGGAGCGTCAGGTACAACGAGGTTCCCGAGCCGAGCCCTTTCGAGATCCGGGGTGCGGCGAGGCTTCCCAGGATTCCACCGACCGCACCGGACATCCCGAGGATCGCAAACGTGAAAGCGTCGACGTTCAAGGATTCCTGGGCGAACAGGACGAGCGTCGCAAACGTGACCGAACCCAGCCCGTTCATGATCCCCAGGATGATCGCCATGGGGCGAAGCAGCGGGTGATGCCACAGCCACACGACGCCCTCTTTGATCTCTCCCCACCAGTCGACCTTCTCGGCAACCGCCTGATCCCCATCGCGACTGACCCTGAAATCTCCTGCGAGGAAGAAGATCAGCGCCGCAGCGATCGCAAAGGTTCCCGCGTCGAAGAAGAACGGGAGTGAGAACGCCACGGCTATGAGAACGCTCCCCAGCGGTGGGCCGAGGAACGAGTTCATGACCATCTCTGCACCCCAGAGGCGGCTGTTGGCCTTCTCGAGACCCTCGGGTTCCACAATGGACGGAAGGATGGTCTGGGCAGAGTTGTCGTACAGGACCTCGGCGAAACCGAACAGCAGCGATACGGCGACGATCAGCCCGTAGATCACCGCGTTCTCCGACACGACCCCGTCCTGCACCTCGCCGGGATCCGGCAGGGTGGATTGGTAGTACCACACCGCGCCGGCACCGAAGAGCATCAGAGCTGCACGGAAGGTCTGGGACCACCACATGAGCTTTCTCCGGTCGATGCGGTCGGTTATCACACCGGCGGGAAGCGTGAACACCAGCCACGGGATCCTCGACGCAACAGCGATCATGGCGATAAGGAACGCGTTCCTGGTCACGGCCGTAGCAAGCCATGGCAACGCGATCGCCGTCACACCATCACCGAGGTTAGATATCACACTCGATGTCCACAGCTTCCAGTAGTTGAAGCCGAGCTTGACCTTGCCCCCCTGCTCCGGGTCCTCGATCTCGGTGACATCCGCCCCGGTGTTGCGAGTCGCATCACTCATCGGACGTCGCTCCGTCGCCGAACGCAGGGAGATCCGTTGGGTAGACGCCTGCGAGGAACCCGTACATCGTGTCGCCGTCTCGTGGAAGCTCGTTGAACTCCTGGGCAACCTCCATGATCCTCGCCGAGAACTCGACGGCTCGCTCGATCGGGATCCTGGCAACCCTGGAGGTGAACATAGGAAGCGGGTGTTCCTCGTCACGCGTCATCGGCTTCAGAGCATCGCGGATGAACCACAGAGGATCGTCATTCGTCTCTGGTCTCGAAATCTGGATCGTTCTCCCCACCCGGCCGTAGTACTTCTCGGTCATCGCACGGACCTTGTTCGTGCGCACGACTTTGATCAGGCCGACATCCTCGAGCACCTTGGCGTGGTACCCGACCGTTCCCTTGGGCTTGCCGAGTGCATCGGCGAGCTTGCTGACCGTCGCAGCCTTCTCTAAGAGCAGGTTCAAGATGTCCATGCGTGTGTCGTCAGCGACCGCCTTCATCTGTGCGTTCGTGGAGGCCATGACGATGTCGTCGAGTTCGTAGTCGAGCACGTGCCTCGTATCGCCTGTGTGGTCTGGATTCGTTGTCACGATCGTCCAATGGTCGGGGTTCGGCATATGTTCGACTATTCCCGACCATTTGTCAAGGGGAAGGGCAAGACCTCTTCTCTCCCCCGGCCTTCGCGGGGAGATGTCGAGGAACGAGACAGAGGGGGAAACCGAGTAGCTCGACTCAGCCCGCCGCGCGAGGTGAGTGGATCATCATGGCTTCCCCCTCCGACCTCGCTGCGCTCGGCCACCTCCCCCGTCCAAAGAGCCGAGGGAGGAAAAAGAATGGTCTCCCCCTCCGACCTCGCTGCGCTCGGCCACCTCCCCCACTCCGTGAGGGAGGGAAAGAGGCGTTCCGCCCTCCGCTTCTCTCCCCCGGCCTTCGCTTTCCGTCTGTGTTCTGTCTTCTGCTGACGGCTGTCAGCTGATAGCTGTCATTCCGGGTACATCAGGTCGTCGATGAGCTGCTCCTCGACGTGGCGCCCATCTGGATCGAACCTGAAGTGC
>JBDLIR010000380.1:0-2666 GCA_039714815.1 Actinomycetota bacterium
TCCGGGGGATGCCGGGTGCCTGGTCCGCAAGCGAGCTGTAGCTCGACGGTCCGTTCAACAGGTTGCGGACGATGATCGGCGTCCACCGCTGGGCGAGTATCTCCGACGCCCGGGCGATCGGACAGTACTGGGCGTAGTTCTTCACCTGAAGAGTGTCGCGCCCGGTCGCTCGGATTGCTAGTCCATTTTTTGTCCTCGACTCGGGATCAGCCGTACCTGATGCTGTGAGGAGTGGAACGACGAAGGAGCAGGACATGGCGTCACGCGAGATCGAACCCATCGTGTCGGCATCGCTGCCGAAGGCCGATGATGTCGCGAAGGTTCTTGTGAGTGGCTGCATCAACGGAGAACCGATCCGGTACAACCAGACGAATGTCGAGGTGGTGTCGCCCATCTGGGACAGGTGGGTCGCCGAAGGCCGAGTCGTGCACTTCTGTGGCGAGCTGGCGGCGGGGATGCCCATTCCGCGGCCACCGGCGGAGATCCTGGGGGGCGACGGATTGACCGTCTTCGCCGGTGGCGCGCTGGTCATAGAGGACGACGGGAGCGATGTCACCGACTTGTTCATGACAGGAGCAGCGCTGACCGTCGCCCATGCGCTGAAGGAGGGGTGCGTCGCAGCGGTACTCACCGACGGCAGCCCTTCGTGCGGTTCCACCTACATTTACAACGGCGGGTTCGATGGGGGAACGGCACCAGGGACAGGTGTGGTTGCCCAAGCTCTCATCGATGCCGGGATCGCGGTGTTCCCAGAGGACCAGCTCGAACAGGCCGATGCGTTCCTTCGGCGGGCCTCGTAGCGCTCATGGAGCACACGATCCTGTTCGGCGCCGATGCGATTGCGGGGGAGGTCCGACGGCTTGCGAGTGCCATCGACGAGGAATCCACCAAGAGCCTCGTTGTCGTTACCGTGCTCAAGGGCGCCGTGGTGTTCTCATCCGATCTGGTGCGGGCAATGGACACCGAAACGGAGCTCGTCTTCGTGAGCGCTTCGTCCTACGTCGACGGCTTCACACCGGGGACGGAACTGACGGTCCGAAAGGACGGGACGCTCGGCGTCGAAGATCGCCATGTGCTGATCGTCGAGGACATCGTCGACACCGGCCGCACACTGCAGGCGCTACAGGAGACGATTCAGGAAGAGCGGCCCGCGAGTATCCGTACCGTCGCCTTGGTCGACAAGACCGTACGCAGATCGGGGTCGTTCAACCCGACGTACACCGGGTTCCACATCACCGATGAGTTCATCTACGGCTACGGCCTCGACTGGGACCAGCGTTTCCGGGATCTGCCTTTCATCGCCATCGCCAACCCGTGAGACCCGCCGCGGCGAGACCCTGAGCCGTCGGCGCGGAGTCATCCGATCGAGTGTCCGTTGCCGCAGTGCTTCTGGAGGCGTTGTCTACGCTCACATTGTCCGTTAGGAGATGGATGACGCTGCACGAGGACGAGTTCCACATCGACATATCTGTGGTTGCTGATCTGATTGCCGCTCAGATGCCCGAGTGGTCCGAACTACCGCTGCGCCGGCTCGACACGGCAGGGACCGTCAACTTCACGTATCGACTCGGCTCCGACATGCTTGTCCGATTGCCGCGCGCACCCGCCTACAGCAGAGGACCCCTGAGGGAATCCCGATGGCTTCCGATCTTCGAACCATTGCTGCCGCTGCAGATTTCCAACCATCTCGCGCTCGGGACCGGCACGGACGCCTACCCGTCCCCATGGTCCGTCCTCAGCTGGATACCCGGGGAGAACGCGACGCCGAGGACACTGTCAGATCTCACCGATGCAGCAATGCGCTTGGGCGAGTTCGTCGTTGCCTTGAGAGGCGTGGGTACGGCCGGTGGTCCAGGCAATCACCGGCGAGGTCACGGTCTCGAGCGGAAGCACGCCGACGCTCTTCGGTACATCCTCCAACTCCCCGATGACATCGATCGTTCGGCGGTCCGGGAACTGTGGGAGGCATGCCTTCTGGCCCCGACATGGGACGGTCCGCCGTTGTGGTTCCACGGCGACCTTCACTCGGGCAATCTCCTCGCCCTGGACGGCGAACTCACTGCCGTGATCGACTTCGAGGACTGTGGCGTGGGGGATCCGGCAAGTGATCTGATCGCCGCGTGGTGGCTGTTCGATGAATCGAGTCGTGACACGTTCCTCGGCATCATCGATCCCGACGATGCCTCGTTGCGGCGAGGGATGGGCTGGGCGCTCTACATGTGCATCGCCGGCATCCCGTACTACCAACACTCCAATCCCGAGTTTGCGGGGATGGCTCGCACCGCTCTCAACCAGATCCTCGGCACTCGCTAGCACGCCCGTATCGGCTCAGGGCCATTGCCTGTTGCACCTGGTAGCCGGACGCGGCGGTTCGATGTGAGGCTTTATGCTGTGTGACCCATGACCTGGACGCCTGCAATCGGAGCGATGGCTCTTGCCTCACGGCTCGGTCGGATCGAGGCGAATGCACTGCTGGAGCGCCTCCTGGGCGGTGATGTGCCGCTACACCAGTACGTGGCTTCCCCGTATCGGTCGGTGCTGCTCGACATCGGGGATGGGCACGCCGAGCGGCTTCTGTCGGACGATTCGGGGCATCGGCTCGCGTATTGGCCGCAGGTATGGGCAGCACGCGCGTTGGCGTACATCGGCGGTGAGGGATCCGGCCC
>JBDLIR010000381.1:0-2665 GCA_039714815.1 Actinomycetota bacterium
ATCCCGGATGTATGGGTGGTCGGCTACGGACTCGATTACGCCGAGAAGCACCGAACGCTCCCCTACATCGGAGAGCTGCCCCCGGAGATGCGATGAGTCGTCGGCTTCACGAACCTCGTAGGTGATGCGGTAGTCGCCTCGGCGAGCCGACCGAGGACCGGTCAGTCGCCTCACACCGTCATCGCGAGCTTCTTTTCGGCGTGACGGGCGACGCCCGCAAGCAGAGGCACCAGAGCAGCACATATCGCGACGGCGATCAACAACTCTGGAACAACGTCGCCGAATGAATGGGCATGTACGGCGACGTCGTAGATCGGTTGGAGGAAGTAGTACGTAGGGACCGCCTTCGGTATCCACTGCGGCA
The DNA here is from genome assembly GCA_039714815.1 of Actinomycetota bacterium. Lineage (GTDB taxonomy): Bacteria > Actinomycetota > Acidimicrobiia > Spongiisociales > UBA5794 > JAMBLL01. The sequence continues at coordinate 365 of JBDLIR010000381.1, forward strand.
ACCCCGGGAAGAGCACGAAGATGACCGGAAGGAAGACGAAGATGCCGCCGCCCTTGATCGCGGTGTACATGGACGTGATGTCCTTCGCCCAGAGGCCGAGTGCCAGGCCCATCAGAGTCAGCATGATTGAACCGAGCAGAAGGATGAGCAGCATCGTCCCCGGCTGCCCAACGAGAGCATCATTGATCATCAAGGTCACGAACCCCATGAGCGTTGCCAGCACGACCGAGAACGCACCCTTGCCAACCAGGACATCGGACATCCGCGTCGGAGTCACCAACACCGCGTCGAGCGTTCTCTTCTCGCGCTCGTCCACAAGCGACGCTGCTGGCAGGAACGTCGCTGCGATCATCACCGCGTAGATGACCATCGTCGGCAGGAGTCGATCGCCGATCGGCACGTAGTCCTCGTCGCCGACGGGCGTCACCAACACGGTCACAGGCGGATCGATCCCCTCGACTTCCCTGATGAGATCGAGCGTCGTCACGGCGAGGATCACGCGGGATGACGCGAGGCTGCCCCCGGCCACGAAGAACTCCAGATCAGGCTGTTCGCCTTCCGCAAGGCTTTCGTCGAAGTCAGCCGACAGCACGAGGCCGGCGTCGAGGTCCCCTGCCTCCACCTTCGCCCTGAGCGTCTCTTCGTCGGCCACGATCGACACGACGATGCCGTCTCTCTCCGTCGCCGCCGTTGTCACGGCTGAGCTGCCCTCGTCGACGATTCCGAGCCCCGGGCTGACTTCGAAGAGCGAACCGAACACCGAGGAAACCAGGAAGGTGATCAGGAATGGCATCGCAATGGCGTAGAAGACCAGAGGAGATCTTGGAGAGAGCTTCAGCTCTCTGCTGAGCACGTACCAGGCGAGGCGCATGTTCACAGCGTCGCCACCCTTCGCCTCAACACCATCGCGCCGGCTGCGAAAGCTGCCAAGCCCCAACCAGCCAGCAGCAACACGACTGGCAGGATCTCCACCAACCCTGACCCATCCACAGTCACCCTGATCATCGACTCAACGAGTCCGTACGTTGGGATCGCCTTCACCCATGCAGCGACCGATCCGGGGAACAGAGCCGCGAACGCAGGAATCATGAGTGGGATCATGAACAGCATCGCAACGAGGAGGGTTCCGATGAAGTCGCGCCCGTAGGCGCCGGCGATCATGCCGAATCCCGTCACGAGCACGGCGCCCAGCAGCAGAACCAGGACGATCACGGCCGGATTCACATCGAAGGCGCCGATGAGCAGAGCAAGGATCGCAACCTCGCTGAACGCCAGTCCGACGCCAAAGATGCCTTTCGCTGCCAGGAATTCGGTGACGCGGACCGGAGTCGCGAGGATCGCGACCACCGTTCGCTGCTGCACCTCGATAGAAACCAAAGATGCCAAGGCGAATGTCTCGACCATGAGAACCATGATCAGGAGCAGCGGCCGCATCTGTTGCTGCAAGGAGATCTGGGCACCTGCCCTGTCCGTCCCCAGGATGACTGATTCGGTGGTCAGGTTCACCGGCGGAGGGGACCCCGATATCGCAAAGGCGATCTCGTTGACCGAACCCTCGAGAAGCGTTCGGATCTCAGCTGGGAGCCCCGCGGGCACCAGGACGCGCACTGTTGGCGCCTCTCCGCCGGCAATCGACGACACGAAACCATCGGGGAATGCGATTCCTGCCGCAATGCCATCGCTTCCTTCGCCGACCGCAGTTCGGAGGTCATCCTCTGTGTCGAAGAGGGCAACGGACATTCCCGCCGCGGTCGTCTCGCCATCCGTGGGGAGGAGAGCCCCGATCTCGGAAGGCGCTACGCCGATTCGCACGGTCTCATCGACGTCGTCCGGGAGGAACCAGAAGACCGCGACCCATGCCACGAGCACAAGAAGGGTCAGGAAGACGAAGAACCGGTTGCGGACGAACTCCTTGGTGTCTTTCCGAACAATCGCGCCGACGAGCGAGACCTTCATCCGCCGAGGCCTCTCCCCGCGAACTCGACGAAGATGTCCTCGAGCGTTGCTTCTTCGGTGTGGATCGTCATGAGGCCTTCGATGGAAACAGCCTCTCTGATCTGGTCTGCCGAGCTCGCGTCGTCGAGCGGGATCACCTCCTCGACAACGTCCGTACCGCTCTGCCTGCGAACCCGCACCGATCGTTGCCCATACTCGAGCTTCAGGTTGTCTGGCGTGTCGATCGTGAGGATCGATCCTTGGTTGATGAACGCCACTCGATCGCTGAGCGGGATCCGTGCGGTGACCTTGGCACCCTCCGGAGTGAGGACAACCGATCCCACGCGGGCGCGAAGCGCGGTCCTC
>JBDLIR010000382.1:0-2661 GCA_039714815.1 Actinomycetota bacterium
GCAGGCATGGGCTCCGGTGGTGTCCACGTCTTGTCGAGTGCCGATGCTCGTGGCTTGTACAGCCGCAACGCGTAATTCCATCCGTCCATCACGTACAGGAAGTTGGCGAGGTCTCCCTTCTCGGGGGTGAGGTTCAACACCACCCTCCCACTCTCGTCAGCGTCGGCCGTGACGCTGTTGATGTTCCAGACATCGTATGGATTCGGCTCGAGATAGCCGTCCTTGTTGTAGATGGTCACCGACCAGAAGGCATCGACCGGCACGTCGGTCAGAGTGAGCGTGTAACGGCCAACCCCGTGTGGCTCTGCCTCCACGTAGTAGTAGGCCTCTGTCTCTGGAAGCCCGCCCCACCCGAAGGCGGATCCGATGAGGTGCCGCACGGGGTCGACGTTGCTCTCTCTACCGAACATGTGGTCTGTTCCCCCTAACCCGCCTGCCAGGCTGAGCAGCGCTTCGAGGGTCTCGTCGAGGGAGTCCTTGTCGTAGTCGGGATGCTCGAACGGCATCGACGAACCGGCCTCGATCGTCGACGCGTCCTGCAGCGCGTTGACCGCAGCGATATCGACGGGGTCCTCCGGATCGACGAACGTGCGGAGGCGAGGAGGACGTGGGACGAGCCGAACATGTCGGCGGACAGCCGATATGCGCCGGGCTTGTCATAGACCTCGTTGATGTGGTGATCCTCGTTGACCACCATCATCGTCATGTACCGGCCGGCCGCTTCCGGCAGGGTCACCGTGACGCCACCCGTCAAGTCTGCGAGGGCTGCGCTGTACAACGTGTCTCTGTTCATGCGGATGACGGTCTGCTTGTCCAGAGGTGTCGGCGCACGGAAGTGGAACCACTTGTTGACTTCTCCCGACATCATGCCGAGGCCGTCGAACATGCGTGCGGTCTCCGCCCGGACGAAGTTGTCGACATTCACTTTGACGCTCATGGCATCTCCTCTCTCGTTCTCGGACGTCTGTGTTCAGGCTCCCGTCGAGGTTGCTGCAGGCTCGGAGCGACGGCCCATCGCCTTCGATGTCGGCAACAGGATGATCGGGATCAGGATCGCGGCTACGAGGATGAAGGTGAGCGTCAATGTGCCACCGAAGCTCACGGTTGCGACGAGGATGGCCGCAGCGACGTTGCGCTGTGCAGTGCCAAGACCCGTCACACTCCGCATCGCAGGGTCATTCCCACCTACGACGTATCCGATGATGAGAGAGCCAACAACGAACACCGCAAGTGCCAGGAAGCCCCACGATCCCGCGTCGTCGGGGCAGTCTGTCGAACGAGGTCGGCGCCGACGCCCGACGGACTACACCCCGGACCGATCCGACGCGTCGTACGCGATCCTGCCGCTGAAGTTGAACTGCGCAAGACCGTCTGGTAAGCCGAAGAGGGCCTCGCCGCCGGGGATGTCACCAAAGCCGTGCAGCGTGCCAGCCCCCGTCGCATGGGCGAAGCGTCCGGTCCCGCCGACGGCCGTCCACTCCCCTTCAAAAGTGAAGCCCTCGGCAACCGGGAATTCCCCGATCAACTGGCTGAACATGGTGTGCTCGATCCACAGTTCGTCGTCATTGGCGGCGATGAAGGTGACCGTACCCACGGACACAAACCCTTCCGGGCCAGGGACCGTACACTGCGTCAGCTCGTACTCGACCCTGCCGAGATGGGACATCTGCCCCACTCCGGCGCTGGGAAAACGCCATGCGTACCCAGCAGCAAGGCAATCCTCGTCTTCGAAATCGGGGGGTCCGTGCTCCCCCATCACGGTCCCCTCGATCGGTACATCCGAGGTCGCCGTCGCCGGAGTCGCGATCGCCACCAGAAGCAACGTCATGACTACAAAGATCCTGAGTATCCGCACCATCGGATACCCCTTTCTGAGCGGTCTAATCGAGCGCTCGAGCGTGGCCCCGGCGCCGGTCCGCTCACCTTCGATTTTATCAACAGGTCGTCCTCGCCTCAAGGCGTAATCCACCAGACGAACCGATCTGCTGAGGCCATAACGTGGACGCACTGTGGTCACGAGAACGCTCGGCGACCTTCGGCCCTGGAAGGGCGAGATCGACGGTGATATGATGAGCTTGAGAGTGGTTTCTATGCCTGCAGAACCGAGGGCAGAACGAGAAGGCCGAGAGTGGACCGCGTCGGTGAACGGCACCGGGCTGCGGGTCGAAGAGGTCGGTAGCGGCACACAGACTGTCGTGTTCTCGCCGAACCCGTTCACGAACCGGGGGTTGTTCGACGCTCCCGTCGCCGCGTTGAGCCGTGACTATCGGTGCCTCAGGTACGACCACCGTGGTCAGGGCGACAGCGGTTTGGGAACTTCCCAGCCGTCACCGGACCTGCTGGGAACCGAGGGGCTCTACAACGACGCTGTCGCGCTGTTGGACCAGCTGGGTGTCGACAGTTGCCACTGGGTCGGATCATCGATCGGCGGGTTCGTCGGCGTCCGCCTGGCGGCTCGCCACCCGGATCTGGTCCGCTCACTGATCCTCCTCGGGTTCAGCACGCAACGCGCCTCCCGAACGGATCTGTTGCAGATCAACCTGATGCTCGGAATGGTGCGTGTAAGCCGGCTGCTCGGACCGGTCGGCACCGTGTTGCTGCGGCGCGTGACTGAGCAGATCATGCAGAACATGTGCGGGACAACCTTCATGTCCGACCCGG
>JBDLIR010000383.1:0-2634 GCA_039714815.1 Actinomycetota bacterium
GTTCAGCGACTTCCCGCTCACACCGGACAGGGTCCTCGCAGGGCTGAAAGACGCTCAGGATCAGCGGTGATCAGTCGTCCTCGGGGTGGACGCCTGCCATGAGAAGGCCGACCTGCTCACGCGTCGCAGTGGCGGGGTCGACGATGTCCATGATCCTGCCTTCGTAGAGAACCGCGATACGGTCTGCAAGGCCGAATACCTCATCGAGGTCCTCTGAGATCATCAAGATCGCCGTGCATGCGTTGCGGTGCTCCACAAGCTTTGCCTGGATGAACTCGGCATCCGTCAAGACGTTGCGCTTGTCGATGAGGCGTCGGTGGATGTACTCGGCAGCACCGATATCGACACCACGTGTCGGTTGGGATGCGACCAGGACCGTCGGTGACGACGACAGCTCGCGCGCCAGGATCAACTTCTGGATGTTGCCTCCCGAGAGAGACCCGCACGACGTGCCGATCGACGGTGTCCGTACATCGAACGCGGCGACGAGTTCTTCGGCGTGATCCTCGATCGTCCCGAAGTCGAAAAGCCCGCGCTTGAGATACTCATCGCTCACGTAGTCGATGAGGAGCAGGTTCTCCCATACGGTGAAATCAGCTATCGCACCCTCACGCATCCGTTCCTCAGGGACGTATGCAAGGCCCGCTTCACGAACCGTCCTGGGGTGCGCCCCGGTCACATCCGTGTCTACGACCTTGATCGTGCCGCTCTCGATCGGACGGAGACCGGCGATCGTCTCTGCGAGTTCGCGCTGGCCGTTTCCCGACACTCCGGCGATTCCAAGGATCTCACCACGGCGGACGTCGAGATCCAGATGATCGACCGCCACGAGACCGCGGTCGCCAACGACGGTCAAGTCGCGTATCTCGAGGGCGACATCGCCTGGCTCGGCAGGGAGCTTGTCCGGAGTGAGCTTGACCGCTCGGCCGACCATCATGTTGGCAAGGCTCTCGCGTGTGGCACCCTCGACAGGGATCTCGCCGGTGACCTCGCCATGGCGAAGCACGGTGATCCTCGAGCTGAGGGCCAGGACCTCATGGAGTTTGTGCGAGATGAATATCAGACCTCGCCCGTCGTCCGTCAATTGACGCAGTGTCACGAAGAGTTGCTCGACCTCCTGGGGCGTGAGCACAGCCGTTGGTTCATCGAGGATGAGGAGACGGGCGTCGCGGTACAGCGCTTTGATGATCTCAACACGTTGACGCTCACCGACTGAGAGCTGCCAGACCAATGCGGAAGGATCGAGTTCCAGGCCGTAGCGGCTCGTCAGCTCGTTGATCCTCTCCGAGACGACGTCGAGATCGGTGAGAAACCCCCGGCTCGATTTGAGGCCGAGGGCAACGTTCTCGGCGACCGTCAACGTCGGCACGAGCATGAAGTGCTGATGGACCATCCCGATTCCGTGGTCGATCGCCGACGTCGGGCTGTCGAGCGCCACCTCGTGTCCGTCGATCTCGATCGTGCCCTCATCAGCCGGGTACAGACCGTAGAGCACCTTCATCAGGGTGCTCTTGCCTGCTCCGTTCTCGCCGAGGAGCGTGTGGACCTCGCCTGGATACAGGTCGAAATCGACGCGATAGTTCGCTATGACGCCGGGGAACCGTTTGGTGATCCCCTTCATCTCGAGCATCGGGCTATCCGTCACACCTGTCTCCTTGCGGAGGTACCTGGTACCGAGTACCAGGTACCAGGTACCTCTGTTTGCTTATCCTTCGGACTTGATCTCCTCGATCGCATCGTCAGCGAGTTGCCTGACGTCTGCGGGCAGATCGAAGCCGTCGTTGTACTCGATGACCAGGCCTTCGTTGGCGAACGTGATCGAGTACAACTCGCCACCGAGCGTGCCGTCCTTGACGTGGTTGACGATCTCAGAGAGGATGCCCTCCCAGTGGTACACCTGTGACGCCACAACGATGTCCGGCGCAAGGCTCGTCTGGTTGGCTTGTGTGCCGAACCACAGGACACCCTCCGAGTTGGCGACGCCGACCGCTCCGACGACCATCTGGGCGGTGCCTGACAGGACGTCAGCCCCCGACCCGATGAGCGAGGAAGCAGCTTCAGAGGCCAGCGCAACGTCGCTGAACGAATCGATGTAGTTGACGGGGACGTCAGCCGATGAGTCCTGACTCAGGACACCGTCTTTGAATCCGTCGACATACAGCTTCGCATCACCGACCTCGATCGGGCCGACAACGCCAACGACGCCGGACTCAGAGAGCGCTGCGGCCATGATGCCCATGACCCTGCCGCCCTGGTCCGAAGCCGCCTCATACGAGAAGACGTTGTCGAGGCCGAACGTGTCAGCCGAGGTGCCCCATGCGAACGACGTCTCAGGGAAATCGGGTGCGATCTCCTGCAACGGCGCGCCGTACTGCGATCCGTGGGCGATGACGAGGTCATACCCGTCCGTTGCGTAGTCTCGGATCGCCACGGCCGCATCGTCGACGACGAACGTTCCGTCCGTGATCGCGACCTCGGACACGAGCCCGTCCGCCTCCAGTTTGTCTACCGCATCGACGATGGATTGCGTGAACGCCAGGTCGTTCGATGCCGATGGGGCGACTATCGCAACCCTGAAATCGCCATCAGCGGCGTGCGGAACGACTCCTCGTACATCCAGCGCTTGTCGTACCA
>JBDLIR010000384.1:0-2623 GCA_039714815.1 Actinomycetota bacterium
CGAACTGGGCGGCGTACGGCGGAGGCGACTCGGGGGACACGTATGAGGCGTTCGCCATGATCTGATGCTGGCCCTCCTGGTGGAGCGTGGACAGTGCGATCGTCTCGAGTGTCACCGAGCGACCATCGGGCGCCCATGCAGCGTTGTCATGGAGTTCGATGCCATCCTCTTGTGTGTCGAGCGTGATGGCGGCCCGCTCGATGATCTGGTTCCGCACTTGCTCGGCGGCGCGCTTGACAGCCATGCCGGAGATGTACGTCGTGCTCGATGCGTAGGCACCCGTGTCGAACGGGGTCATGTCGGTGTCTGACGAGTAGATGATGACGTCGTCGGTCGATACGCCCAGGACCTCCGCAGCTATCTGGGCGAGGACCGTATCTGATCCTGTGCCAAGGTCCGTGGCACCGACCAGCAGGTTGAACGAACCGTCGTCGTTGATCTTGATGCTCGCCCCTCCCATGTCGAGACCGGGTATCGCTGTCCCGTGCATCGCCATGGCAAAGCCGAGTCCGCGACGGATGTGCGGCCTGTCTGCTGGCTCCCTCCAAGCTGCGTCGGTTCGCTTGTCCCATCCGATCGCTCGTTTCCCCTGGGCAACCGCCTCTTCGAGGCCGCTCGAGGTGACCAGTGGCATGACAGAGGCGTCCTGGTCGCCCTCACCGAGTTGTTGAGCGATGTCGAGTGGATCACCGACCCTCGTCCAGTTGAGCCTGCGAAACTCGATCGCATCCATGCCGATAGCGGCGGCGATGTCCTCCATGTGCGCCTCCAGTGCGAACAACGCCTGGGGAGCGCCGTACCCGCGATACGCACCGGGCACGGGGATGTTGGTGTAGGCGACTTTGCAGTCGAACTTCTTGACAGGGCAGTTGTATGAGCTCAGGCCACGGAGTCCTGTGACCATCTGGACGGTGAGGCCGTGTGTGCCGTACGGACCGGTATTCGCGACGATGGTCATCTCTTGGGCCGTGAGTTTGCCTGCGGCGTCGACACCCGTGCGGTACGTGATCGTCTGTGGATGACGTGTCCGGCTCGAGATGAACTCCTCTTCTCGTGTGAGTTCGAGGCGTACGGGCTTGCCTGTCATGATCGTGAGGTGGCCGACGATATCCTCGACGAGCATCTCCTGTTTCACACCGAAGCCGCCGCCGATTCGCGGTTTGATGATGCGGATCTGCTTCACGGGGATGCCGAGCAGCGGGGCGACCATACGCCGCACGTGGAATGGCACCTGGGTCGATGACGTGATGACGAGTCGCTCGTCGCTGTCCCATGCAGCGATCGCGACGTGTGTCTCTATCGGCGTCTGCTGAACCTGGTGGACGCGGAACGTCTGGGTGAACACCCGGTCGGCATGCGCGATTCCCTCCTCGATGTCGCCGGTGTCTGCCTTGAGGTGGTGCACGATGTTGTGCGACGCGTCGTGGGCGCCCTCCATGTCCGGCTCATCGTGGATCACGGGAGCGCCGTCGATGATGGCATCGTTCTCATCGAACACTGCGGGGAGTACGTCATACGTGACGTCGATCAGTTCGAGCGCCGCGAGCGCGATCTCCTCGGTGTCGGCAGCAACGGCTGCCACACGGTCGCCGACGAAGCGGACCTTGTCGTCGAAGCTGACCTGGTCATAGGGGAGCGGGTTCGGATAACTCTGGCCACCGGAGGCGTACCGCACCCTGGCCACGTTGCCGTGGTGGATCACCGCATGAACGCCAGGAAGGGTGCGTGCCGCGGCATCATCGATCGATACGATCCTTGCGTGGGCATGCGGGCTGTAGAGCACCTTTGCGATGAGGGTGCCCGTCAAGTCCACGTCGTCGGTGAATGCGGGGTTGCCCTTTGCGAGTTTGATCGCGTCAACCTTCGCCTCTGGCTGGCCAACGACCCTCATGGGAGGTACGTCGTCGCTGAGCACGACGCGCGGGGCCAGCGGCGTTAGCTCGTCGCGATCGTGATGGGGTCCATCGCTTCCGGTCAGCTCATCGAGGTGTGCGACTCCGATGTCGTCAGGGTCGTCGCCGCGCATGATGGCAGCAACCCGCAACACAGCGTGGACAGGCCTGAGGTAGCCCGTCTCGCGGTCCAGGATTCCTGACAGCGCATCGCGGACCTCGTCTTCGGTGGGGTGGGGGTTCGCATCGATGAGGGCTTTGGCTGCAAGAACCGTCGCCGGGGTCGAATACCCGGACTGGATCGCGCCGGTATCGATGAACGCCTGCTGGATGGGATGGAGACTCCCGGGGACGGTGAGGCCTTCGACCGTTTCAATGGTGTGGCCGTCAGCCTGTGCGGCGAGGATGACATCGGCTGAGACGAGGCGCCCATCCATCAGGATCGCAGCGGCCCCTGTCTCCCCCGTCTCGGACCCGAATCGAACGCTGTAATAGCCGGCCCTACGCAGAACCGTGCGGAGAGACTCGTGGGGCTCGCACTCGAGCGTCCGCGGCGTTCCGTTGATCGCGAGTGTGACGTTCATACGACAGCACCTCCCGAAAGGTCCGCGAGCACACGTTTCGTGAGTACCGTTGCCAGGGTCTTGCGATACAGGGATGTTCCTCTGAAGTCCGCAGGCGGGTCGAGCTCTCCCGCCTGTCCCGGTGACATCGCCACGACATGGGAGTGC
>JBDLIR010000385.1:0-2621 GCA_039714815.1 Actinomycetota bacterium
GATCACCGTTTCCGAGCAAGACGGTGACGTCGTCGGCACGGCGGTCACCGATGACGATGGGGTCTTCCTGCTGCTCCTGCCCGGACCAGGCGTCTATCTCGCAGAGTTGGATCCCAGCACTCTCCCCGAGGGCGTCACGCTGAAGAACCCGGAACAGAATCCCGCGACCACCGACGTCGAGGAGGGTCAGATCGACCGAATCATCTTCTCCACGCAGGTCGGTGACGCTGTCGCAGACGGCGGCGGCGGAGTCTCGTTCAGACAGATCGCCCAACTGACGCTCGAAGGCATCAAGCTCGGACTCTTCCTCGGCATGGGCGCCATTGGCCTGTCACTGATCTTCGGCACAACCGGACTTGTCAACTTCGCCCACGGAGAGCTGGTCGGGTGGGGCATGCTCGTCGCGTATTTCTTCAACGTGATGGGGTTCGCTGGTGTCTTCGGGTTCATGAGCGGGTGGCCAGCCCCGTTCGGAGGTGGAGTGAATCTCATCTTCGCCACTCTCTTCGCTATCGCCGGTGGGATCATCCTCGGCTGGTCGTTCGACAAGCTCGTGTTCGCTCCTCTACGGCGGCGAGGTTCCAGCCTCATCTCCCAGATGGTCGTGACGATCGGAATCAGTCTGTTCCTTCGGTATGTCTACCTCTTCGCCTTCCGCGGAGCGCCGCGCTTCTTCGCCGACTACACCGCGCAAAGGGACATCCCATGGATCCCCGTTGTCGACATCACGCCCAAGGATGCCATCACGGTGATCCTCTCCGTGATCGTCCTCGTCGGCGTTGGCCTGTTCCTCATCCGTGCTCGCATGGGCAAGGCGATGCGAGCAGTCGCGGACAACAGGGACCTCGCCGAATCGTCTGGTATCGACGTACAACGTGTCATCCGCTTTGTGTGGATCCTCGGTGGCGGTCTCGCCGGTCTCGGTGGTGTGTTCATCGGTCTGTCAGAACAGGTGAGCTGGAACATCGGGTTCCGTATCCTGCTGTTGCTCTTCGCCGCTGTGGTCCTCGGCGGACTCGGTACAGCCTATGGCGCACTTGTTGGAGCGCTTCTCATCGGTATCGGCATCCAGGTTTCGACTCTGGTCGTCCCGACCGAACTCAAGAACGTCGGAGCTCTTGTCGTTCTGATCCTTGTGCTGGTCGTGCGACCCGAAGGAATCCTTGGAAGGAAGGAGAGGGTGGGATAGTGCCTGTCTTTGGTGCCATCGATTGGCGATTCATCTTCGAGCAGACCCTTTCACAGGCCGTTGCACTCAACGCGGCCGTCTACGCCATCGCTGCTATCGGGTTGAACGTTCACTTCGGGTATGCCGGTCTCCTCAACTTCGGTCAGGTGGGCTTCGTCGCGATGGGCGCCTACGGCATGGGACTCGCTGTGACGCTGTGGAGCTCCAACGTCTTCGTCGCGGTGCTCGTAGGTATTGCCTTTGCGGCCGTCTTCGCCCTGATCCTTGGTATCCCCACCCTGCGGCTTCGGGCTGACTATCTCGCGATCGTCACGATCGCGGCAGCCGAGATCGTCCGTCTCATGGCTCGCTCCACATCGTTGCGCAGCATCACCCGTGGCGCGGAGGGTCTCAACGAGTTCATCGGCCCGTTCCGCGCTCTGAGTCCGTTCGACCCAAGCGTGTCTTACGGGTTCGGTCCGTTCGAGTACCGCGGTGCCCAGTTCTTCGCGATCGTCATCGGTTGGGTCGTCGTCGTCCTGGCTGTGTTCCTGGTTCATCGGGCCATGCACAGCCCCTGGGGGAGAGTCGTCAAAGCCATCCGCGAGGATGAGGATCTTGCCAGAGCCCTCGGCAAGAACGCCTACTGGTACAAGCTCCAGGCACTCATCCTCGGTGGTGTCATAGGTGGCTTTGCGGGCATGGTCCTTGCGATCGGAAATGCAACGGTGCAACCCGACTTCTTCGTCGCACCTCTGACGTTCTTCTTCTGGCTTGTTCTGATCCTCGGCGGCGTTGGGAAGACCTGGGCTCCAGTCGTTGGGTCGATTCTGTATTGGGGCCTCATCACGTTCGTTCGCAACCTGGGCCGGCAACTCGTCAGTGAAGAGCTGATTCCGACGTCGATCATGGACACGAGCCAGGTGGATCAGATCCAGTTCTGGATCGTGGGCGTCAGCCTTGCCCTGTTGATGATCTTCCGACCGCAGGGTATCTTCGGTTCGAAAGAGGAGATGGCGCTCGATGACCGATGATCATGCTGCAGCTGTGGTTGCCTCGCCGCTGGCTGATATCCCCGGTGAACCGGGTGTCTCGAAGCCGGATCCCATTCTTGTAGTCGACGACATGCGTAAGTCGTTCGGTGGTCTCATCGCCGTCAATGTTGATCATCTGGAGATCGAACGCGGGCAGATCACGGGCCTGATCGGCCCGAACGGTGCCGGCAAGACGACGTTCTTCAACCTGCTCACCGGGTTCGACAAGCCGGACACGGGGCATGCGCTGCTTAACGGTGAATCGATCGACAATCGAGCGCCGAATAGGTTGGCACAAAACGGCCTTGTACGCACCTTCCAACTGACGAAGTCGCTGACGAAGCTGAGCGTGATCGAGAACATGAAACTCGGGGCGACCCACCAGCGAGGGGAGAACTTCTGGCGCGGACTCGTGCAAC
>JBDLIR010000386.1:0-2615 GCA_039714815.1 Actinomycetota bacterium
GGCTTCCAAGAGTTCATCGCAGGAGTGGGTGCACTCGTCATGGGCTCGACCACGTATGAGCAGGTGACCAGCTTCGGTTGGCCGTACGGTGACCTCGAGACGCTCGTACTCACGGGCCGCGATCTCGAGGTGCCGGACGAAGCCATCGTCTCCTTCTCCGGTGAACGTACGGGTGATGCGATCAGCGCCTTCGCGACCGTGACGGACAAGCGCATCTGGGTGGTCGGTGGTGGGAAAGTTGTCACGGCAGCTCTACAGGCCGGAGTGATCGACACGCTGGAGCTCTACGTGATGCCCGTCGTACTCGGCAGAGGAGTGCCGCTCTTCACGGAACCGTGCGAGCGTCCCCTCACATTGACAGATTCGCGGCCCTTCACCAACGGTGCAGTGAAGCTCGAATACTCGATCGGATGAGTACCCACAGCGGGTGGAGCTACGCCTTTCGCACTCGGCCAAAGGTCAAGGAGTGGAGCGGTGTGAGATCGACGGTTCCCACGTCGACGTAACCGTTTCGCTCCAGCAGACCAACAGACGAGGCGACCGCAGTGAGGGAACCTCCCATCATGGTCCTCGCAATCTGCATCGCTGCCATCAATCGACCGAGCGGCGTGCGCAGCGCATCGTCAGTGTCCGGGAACGGGAAACCTGAGACGACCATGAACCCCCGATCCCTGAGGAGACGGACCGCCATCTTGCATGTCGATTCGAGATCCGGTTGCACGTGCATCGATCCCTGGTAGATCACAACATCAAATCCAGGATCCACATCCGCTTCCTCTATCGATTCATGCAGCAGCTGGATCCGACTCGATAGTCCCGCTTCGTGAACCCGAGCCGAAGCGCTGCCGATCGCGTGATCATCGGTGCACAGTCCTACGACGTTCGCGTTCGGATAGGTCTCGGCCAGGCGGACCACCCCGTATCCCGATCCGCATGCCGCATCGAGCATCCTCGGCACCCCTCCCAGAGAGGCCGTGAGATCCGGGATCTGATCAAGACCGACCGGGATCATCTGCGTGTAGAACGACCCGTCGGTCCTGGTCGCCGCGTATAGCCATGAAGGGCTTGCTTCGTCCGGCGACGCTCTGCCTCCCATCGGCAACCTATTCGAGAACTCGTCGAACACCTCCGGCTGACTGATGACCCCGAACACACCGCTCAGGAGGTTCGGCAGATCGGTGTTGAGTAGTGCATCAGCCACACGTTCGTCAGCGGCGTACCGGTTCCCATCCCGCACCACGACTGACGATGCGACCGCCAGTTGCAGCCAGTTGCCGAGGTAGACCGGGTCAAGCCCGGTCACCTCGGCTACTCGCTCCATGGTGGTTCCCTCTGCACGGCTGGTCATCGCAGCGAGAATCCCGTGACGCAGTCCGGCGGCGATCGTCCTCGTTCCCACGTATCCGCCGATCATGTCGACCAGAAGATCGGAGACGACCGGGAAGGTCGAGTGGCCGATGGTCGCCATGGGTCTACCTCTCGTCGTCTACATCTGGTTCTCGACTTCTAGTTCGAGAAATAGGTGTTGTCGCTGAAGTTGTAGATCGTGTCGACGGGGATGTCGTCGGGGTAAGAATTGAGCGTTCCGTCGCCAAGTGCACGACCGCACACGTACCCATCATTGTTCCCGGCATCATCGACCGATGCAGGAAGGTTGTACCCGTCCGCCAGAAGATCTGACACACTTATCAGTTCCATTCCCGCTGGACAACCAGTGTCCTGCGGATTCCCCGGACCCGCTACCGCGGGGCCTGCGATCGCCATCATCGCCACTACCAGGGTGGCAATTGTTGTCTTCCTCATTCTTCGCTCCTGTCTCATGGCTCGGTGTGAGCCAACTTCGTAGAACGTACGTCGGGTGACAGAGGGCGTCATCGGTACCAAGTACCCATATTCCGGATGGCGACTACCTAGGGCGTGCCATCTCAAATAGCACTCGAAGATTCGAGGTTGCAGACACAGACGGGTGGGTCCTCATCAGGAGGACCCACCCGCACGTCTGGTATCACCGGGGGTCGAACCCCGGTCTCTCTGTTCAGCCTTCGCCGCGGAAGGCCGCAGCCTGTAGATCATCGGCTAGCACGTCGCCATGAGCCGCGAAGCTGTGGAGCTGCTCACCGATGTACCCCGGTCGTGCCGGTCCGTGCGTGTGGGCCACCAGATGGATCTCTGCACCGCGTGGGTGATCCAGGGCCTGCCCATTGTCGAAGGCCGGATGTGGCGTGTTCAGCTCTCCCACGTTGAGGCTCCCCGCCCAGTTGGCAGTGCCTTGTCCGCCGACGATGGATCCGGCCGCCCACATGATCGACACGTCGACATCGTCATTGAACAGGTCAGCTTCGCCGCATCGCGGGCCATCTGCAGCGTCGCTGTCTGCACATGCCCCGGGATGATTGAAGATCACGTACCAGACGGTCACAACATCCCCGGGTGTCAGCGAATCGGTGTTCATCCTCCACGAAATGCCTCCATCGGTTCGAACCAGGCTGGCCGACCGATATGCATCTCCGGCGGGAGCCAGATCGGGGAGACCCGGGAACGCATGGACGCTCGTTGTCTCAACGGTTGCTCCCGTCCCATCGAGATCATCTCCGTGTGCGAGCACCGGTATCGCA
>JBDLIR010000387.1:0-2609 GCA_039714815.1 Actinomycetota bacterium
GTACGCGTATACACGCGCAGGAACCCTGGGTTCAGGTGACCTTCCATTCGGTGGGCTGGGGTACGCGCATACGCGCGTACGAACCCTGGGTTCGTGTGACCCCGGGTCAGGGGGTTCGGTTGGCTCGCATCAGGCCGATGAGGAGACCTTCGGACACCGCGGTCCATGAGGCATCGATGATGTCCTGGTGGACCCCAACCGAACCCCAGTCCCCGAGGCCGTCGGAATGCGACGTGAGGACACGGACGCGCGCGCTCGTGCCGTCGGAGCTGTCGAGGTCGCGCACGCGGTAGTCGGTGAGCCTGATCGAGTCGATCTCAGGATACGACCCGCGCAACGCGGCGCGGAGCGCGCGATCCATCGCAGACACCGGCCCGTCTCCCTCACGCGTCGAAACGATCCTCTCGTCTCCTACATGGACCTTGACCGTTGCTTCAGCAACGACCTCACCACGGCGGTGTTCGACGTAGACACGGTACGACTCGACATCGAACACGTCCTGTTTCCAGCCGAGTGCCCGACGCGTCAAAAGCTCGAACGACCCGTCCGCAGCTTCGAACTGGTAGCCCTTGTGCTCGTATTCCTTGACCGCATCGACGATCTTTTGAGCTTCATCGGACGTGAGGTCGAGTCCGAATTCCGATGCCTTCGAGATGACCGTCGACCGGCCTGCAAGCTCAGAGACGACCATCCGGGTCGAGTTTCCGACGAGGTTCGGGTCGAGGTGTTCATAGGCATCTGACCGGCGTGCGAGGGCCGACGTGTGGAGCCCTGCCTTGTGCGTGAACGCAGACGTGCCGACGTACGGCTTGTGTGCATCGATCGTCAGGTTGATGACATCAGCGATGTGGTGCGACACGGTTGTGAGCCTGCCGAGACGGTCCTGCGGGATCGACTCCACGCCCATCTTCAGCGACAGGTTCGGGATCACCGAACACAGGTCGGCGTTCCCCGTCCGCTCCCCGTACCCGTTGACGCAACCCTGCACCTGGGTGACTCCCACGTTCACCGCCATGATCGAGTTCCCGACAGCAAGCCCGGAGTCGTTGTGGAAGTGGCATCCGTACTCACCGTCGGGAACCAACTCGGTGACGGTACCGACGATCCGCTCAACCTCGTGAGGCAGGAAGCCCCCGTTGGTGTCGCACAGCACGAGCCTGGACGCCCCTGCTTCGTGTGCTGCGGTGAGCACATCGACAGAGAATCCGGGGTTGCTGCGGTAGCCATCGAAGAAGTGTTCGGCGTCGAAGAACACCTCCTTGCCCTGAGAGCGGAAGTAGGCGACCGTGTCGGCCACCATGGCGATCGCCTCGGCGTGTGAGACCCTGAGGGCATGCTCGACGTGGTAGTCCGACGCCTTGCCCACGAGACACACCGTCGAGGTGTCGGCCTCGAGCAGTTTCTGCACCTGAGGGTCGTCTTCGGGCCGTACGTTCGCCCTGGCTGTGGAGCCGAAGGCCACGAGGGTCGCGGTAGACAGATCGAGTTCCGTCCTGGCGCGTTGGAAGAACTCGTCATCCTTTGGGTTTGCGCCAGGCCAACCGCCTTCGATGTAGGCGACACCGAGGTCGTCGAGCAGCCTGCACACCTGGAGCTTGTCGCGCGGCGTCAGCGAGATGCCCTCTTGCTGGGTCCCGTCCCTCAGGGTCGTGTCGTAGATCTCGACGGATCGTGCCATGTGTGTGCCCTTCAACGAGAGAACCCTCCACGCCGGGAGGGTTCACAAGCACACGCGTCGGTGACGCGTGTGCTCAGGAGATAATGATGGTTGTGTGTCGATACGTGTGCATGTGCCACGAGTATGCACCAGCCGCAGCGATACCGCAAGGCGACGTGATCGTCTGCATCCCCTCCAAGCCGTACCGATGCGCTTGAGCGTGACATCACCGGTATCGTTGCGAACTGAAGACGGTGGACCACAAGGAGCACATCGTGAGCGACACGAACAGGCAACGCATCTTCTCGGGTGTCCAGCCGACCGGCAACGTCCATCTGGGCAATTACCTCGGTGCGTTCCGCAACTGGGTCAAATTCCAGGACTCGTTCGACACGATCTACTGCATCGTCGACCTCCATGCGATGACCGTCGAATACGACCCTGCGGAACTCGAGAAGTCCCGAATCGAGACGGCCAAGGTCCTCCTGGCGCTCGGCGTTGACCCCGATCGCTCGCTTCTGTACACCCAGAGCCAGGTGATGGAACACGCCGAACTTGCGTGGATCCTTGGAACCATGGTGCCGATGGGGGTGCTCAACCGGATGACACAGTTCAAGGACAAGACGGCTGCAGGCGTTGCGTCGAACCTCGGTCTGTACTCGTATCCGGTGTTGATGGCAGCAGACATCCTCATGTACCGGGCGAATCTGGTGCCGGTTGGTGAGGATCAGCGCCAACACATCGAGGTGACACGTGATCTGGCAGAGCGGTTCAACAACCGCTTCGGTGACGTCTTCCCGATACCCGACGGCCACATACCCGAGACATCCGCACGGGTCATGTCGTTCACCGACCCCACCTCGAAGATGTCCAAGTCCGATCCGACGGTCAAGAGCCGGATACTGATCCTCGATGATCCAGATGTCATGCGGAAACGGATCCGGTCGGCTGT
>JBDLIR010000388.1:0-2607 GCA_039714815.1 Actinomycetota bacterium
GGCATTTCAGGGATATTCGGACACGGGTACGCGACCCTGTCTCCTTCCGAGATCTCCGACGCCGCCAGTGCGTTGCCGAGCCTGGTGGCGTGCGCTGCCATCTCGGCGTAGCTGATCTCACGGTCACCGTGGATGATCGCCGTCTTGTCCGGCCATACGATCGCAGATCGCTCGAGGAACGACAGCGGTGTCAGCTCGGTGCGGTATACGGGGCTCACTGGCCCGGCCATTGAGGCTCCCGCTTGTCGAGGAATGCGCCCATACCTTCCTGAGCGTCTTCGTTACCGGCGCTTCGCGCCATCACGGGGCTCGCAACGGCGTAGGCGTCGTCGATGGGGAGCCCTTCTTGTTCATAGAAGGTGCTCTTCCCGAGCGCGATCGTGCTCTTCGAGTACTGGAGCACCTTCTCCGCCAGGTCGAGTACGGCATCATCGAGATCGTCTGCAGGGACCGCCTGGTTTATCAGACCCCACTCGACGGCGGTGGCAGAGGGGACCGGTTCGCCTGTGAGGAGCATCTGCATGGCCCGCTTCTGCCCGACGGCGCGGCTCACCGCAACATTGGGTGTGTGACAGAAGAGCCCGATCTTGACTCCCGGCGTCGCGAACCATGCGGTATCAGACGAGACAGCGAGGTCACACGTCGCGACCAGCTGGCACCCGGCTGCCGTCGCGATGCCCTGGACCTTGGCTATGACCGGTTGGGGGAGGTCTCTGATCGTCTTCATCATCGTCTCGCAGGTGTCGAAGAGTTCGGTGTAGTACCCGTCGTTTCGGTCCATCATCTCTTTGATGTCATGGCCTGCAGAGAACGCCTTGCCTTCTGCGGCCAGGATGACGACACCGACTTCATCTGGCACGTCATGGAGCGCTTCGATCATCGATCGCATGAACTCGAGGCCAAGCGCGTTGCGTTTCTCCGGTCGTGCGAGCGTGATGGTGGCGATGGGTCCGTCGACCTCGAGTCTCACATGTTCAGCGGTCATGTTGCTGCTCCTGGCGGGAAGCGTTGGTTCAGATGTGTCGCACCCTACCACCGTGTACCAACCCGTTCTTGCGTAGATTCTGTTCGCATCCAGCGCGCAGAATCTACCCGAGATCGGAGAGGATGGTCCGCAATGGCGAGGGGAACGCAAGCGATCCGCATGCTCGAGCAGTCCGGCGTGGCGTTCACACTCCACGAGTACACGACCGGTGGCGGCGACCGCTCCTTCGGGGAAGCTGTGGCAGAGGAGCTGGAGGTTGATCCTGATCGCGTGTTCAAGACGCTCGTGGCATCCGTTGACGGGTCCCCTGTGGTTGCCATCGTTCCCGTGTCGGGACACCTCTCGATGAAGAAACTTGCCAGAGCGGCTCGTGGAAAGCACGCAGCGATGACCGAGCCTGCCGATGCCCAGCGTCTGACGGGGTACGTCGTTGGCGGCATCAGCCCTTTCGGGCAGCGGCGCTCCATGCCGACGTATCTCGACGTATCCGCGTCGGGCTATGCCACGATCCTCGTCTCAGCAGGGCGTCGCGGACTCCAGGTGGAGGTTGCACCGGATGACCTGATAGCGCTGGTCGATGCGACAACCGCCGAGATCGGTGATTGACAGGGTGGCGCTTCCATCAGCCACCGCGTCCACGTTCTGCAGTTGACGGGTGCGAACACGAAGGAGGCGCCTCCTTCCGGAGGCGCCTCATGGTTGTGTAAGCGGTTTTTCGTCGTGCTCAGGACCTGGTTCTGCAGCCGTCGGAACAGTGGGCTACTCGAGGTACGGTGAACCGTTTCATGGGGCGACTCCTTTCAGGGTTTGTCATCAACCATCGTGAGATATGGCAGGAACATAGCAGCCATCGCATCGACCGCCGGCGGTAGCAGTCGCGTTCGCGCAACGGTGCACGCCACACCTGGTGGATTGCTCCCGTCGACAGGGCAAGAAATCTCGTTGAGTAAATCCCTTAGTATGTAGCTCTGGATTAGGATATGCCCCGACCAACTCGCTCACCGATGTTCAAGGAGAAGAGGAAGCATGAGCGCAGCCGATCGCCCGTCAACGACTGAGGTTCCTCCCAAGCTGCTGGACTTCAACCAGGAGCGGATACGGACCCTCCACTACACGTGGATAGCGTTCTTCATGACGTTCTACGTGTGGTTCAACCTGGCCCCGCTGGCGACCACGATGCTCGACTCAGTCGGGTGGTTGACCAAGGAGCACATCAAGATATTCCTGATCGCAAATGTTGCCTTGACGATCCCTGCACGCATCATCGTCGGAGCGCTCATCGACCGATACGGTGCACGGATCGTGTTCTCCTCTCTCATGGTCGTCATGGCCATCCCCGCGATCGCATTTGCCATGGGCGACACGTTCATGCAGTTGCTGATCGCCCGACTTGTCTTGAGCTCCGTCGGCGCTGGTTTCGTGGTTGGAATCAAGATGATCGCCCAATGGTTCACCCCCAAGTACATCGGGCGCGCAGAGGGGTTCTACGCGGGTTGGGGGAACTTCGGCTCCGCCTTCGCAGCCATGACGCTTCCCTGGTTCGCTATCACAGTCATGGGCGACTGGCTCGGACTCGGCAACAATGCATGGCGATGGGCGATGGCTGTCAACGGCCTCGTCAT
>JBDLIR010000389.1:0-2601 GCA_039714815.1 Actinomycetota bacterium
GACCGAGTACCAAGGACCATGTACTTCCTGCCGACAGCCGACAGCTGACGGCTGACGGCTGTCAGCTGATAGCTGTCATTCCGGGTACATCAGGTCGTCGATGAGCTGCTCCTCGACGTGGCGCCCATCTGGATCGAACCTGAAGTGCGGGAAGTCCTTGACGAACTCGAGATCGATATCGGCCGGCCCATGACGGTTCTTGGCAATGCTGACGACAATCCACTTCCTGAAGTCCTCGGCACGGAGAGCGTCGTATGAACTGTGGATCTTGGAAACGGCCCGGTACTTCTCGTTGAGCATGAGGACGACATCGGCCTCGTACGCGATACCGGAGGCTCCCCGAAGGTGATGCTGTCTGAGACGGCGCACGTTCAACCCACTCTTGTCGCCGACGACAATCGCTAGTACTCCGACATGCGTGTTCAAAGCGATCTCCTTGAGGCCTGCCGCAACATGGTCGACGCGGATTGCCTCAATCGAGTCATCATCTGTTGGGATCTTCTGGAGGTAGTCGACGATCAGCACTCCGCCAGAACCCGCACCGTCCGCCGCCGCGGCCAGCTCTTCGAGTCCTGTTGCCTCGCGCGATGCAGACAACAACGACAGGTGACTGCCATATGCCTGAAGCCGGCTGTGGGCTGCGCGGACGAGAAGACTCTCTGCGGCCGCATCCGCAAGAGTCATCTCGCCCCGAGACGCCGCCCGAACCATGGCCCGCGCTTGGGAAGAGCTCGCATCCGATCCGCCGGTGAGATCTCCTATCTCGAGAAGGAGGAGCCTGGCGAGCAGCGTCACTTCGTCGTGGTCGTAGCAGGCGTAAACCACGTGGTGGCCATTCGCGGCCATATTGCGTGCCCACTGAAGCGCCATCGCGGTCTTGCCGGCGCCAGGCACCCCTCCGAGGACCGTGAGATCCCTGGCGCTCAGCCCCCCTTCGAGGACCCGATCGAGAACAGAGAACCCGGTGCCGACGGAGGTGACACTCGCAATACCCCCCTCGAGGTCGACAACGACGTCTGAAGCGCTGCGACCGGACACTCTGGATTCACCCTCGGGCATCATTCCTCCTCGTCGTGAAGATCGTTCCGCGGCTCTATCCAAGAGTTCTGAAGATGTTGATCGCTGCCGGTCCGAGCAATACGATGAACATCGCTGGGAACACGCAAAAGACGAGCGGGAATATCATCTTCACGGGAATCTTGAGCGCGCGTTCCTCGGCGCGCTCCCGCCGCTTGTCACGCAACTCATCGGACTGAACCCGCAGCACTTTGCCGACCGGGATTCCATACTGTTCGCTCTGCACGACGGCGAGCACGAAGCTGTCCAGATCTGTCACGTCCGTGCGATCGGCGAGCTGTCTCAATGCCTGGGCTCGTGGAATTCCGAGCTGAATCTCACGGAGAGTCCGGTTCAGTTCGTCTGCAAGCGGCCCTTCCCCCGCTCGAGCCGTGCGAGTGAGAGCCGCTTCGAATCCGAGCCCAGCCTCAACTGACATCGTTATCTGGTCGAGCGTATCGGGCATTTCGAGTTGAATCAGTTCCTGGCGTTCGCGTCCACGCCGTGCAACGAGAACGTCAGGAACGAAGAACCCGATCAACCCGACGACGACCGTCAGAGCAAGACGCGCCAGTCCGGTGGCATCGATCATCGAGGCGACAGGGAAGAACGCGACAAGTCCGAACGCGATCCCAGAGAAGAACTTGACCACGAGTGTGCGCTCCAGGGCAAAGGAGTCACTGTCGCGGCCGGCGAGCATCAGATTGTTCCTCAACGATGCGATCCACCCCACGGGAGTGAGCGTCAACAGCGTGGCGCCGAGAGACTTCAGCGCTGGCACTCCGACCCGCGTACCCGCACCTTGTTTCATGACGATCTGGCGCGCATCGGTGACAGACCCACCAGCATCGTCGACGCTCGTTGGGATGTTGGAGGGCCGTCGGTCGGCTGCCACAGACCACCACAGAAGTGGAATCGAAACGCTTACCGCAAGGGCTGCGAACAGTACGTATATCGGCATGTACCCGTCCCTCCTAGAACTTGAGCGACGTGATTCGCCGCATCCATAGCAGACCGATAAGCATCAGAACCAATCCGACTCCAACAAATGCTCGGCCTATCTCTGTGGTGACCAACGGATTGAGATAGCCCGGGTTGACTATGAGGAGCACGACCGCCAACGCAAACGGGAGTACCGAAAGCACGAGACCCGATATCCGGCCCTCAGCAGCCAAGGTCTGGATACGCCTCCGGATGCGTATGCGGTCGCGGACGGTGTCCATGACGGAGTCGAGGATGTCCGCCAGGTCTCCGCCGACCTCGCGATGAATCGCGATCGCCTCAACCACCCACTTGAAGTCCTCACTGTCAACACGCGCTGCCATCGCCATCATCGCTTCATTCGTATCGCGGCCGAGTTGCGTCTCAACCTTCACCCGTTGAAACTCCTCGCCAGCGGGAGCTGGAACCTCTCTTGCAACGGTGTCCATCGCTTGCATCAGGCCAAAGCCCGAGCGGATGCTCCCGGCCATGAGTTGCAGGACGTCAGGGAGTTGCTCGGCAAAAGCCTCCTGCCGTTTGGTAGCGCGACGTCCGATCACCATC
>JBDLIR010000390.1:0-2594 GCA_039714815.1 Actinomycetota bacterium
GTCAGCCATCAGCTCAGAATTATGATTTGGGCGATGAAGAGCAGATACCAGAGAGAGGAAGGCGGAAGGCGGTTCGCCTGTGTCATCCTGGCGGCCGGTGAAGCGGTTCGAATGGGTGCCGCGAAACCTGCGTTGCCGTTCGGGAACACGACCCTGGTCGGTTCGGTGGTCGGTACCGCACACGAGGCGGGTCTTGATCCCGTGGTCGTGGTTACGGGGTTCCACCATGAGGAAGTAGCCGCCGCGATAGGAGGGTCTGCGCGGATTGAGCGAAACCCTGACCCGGGTCGGGGCAACATGTCGTCGCTCCTGGTCGGCCTCGATGCCGTCGTTGGCGTGGATGCGGTCGTTGTCCTCCTGTCAGACATGCCGCTCGTGGAGGCATCCACGATCGAGGCCCTCTGTCGAGGCTTGATCGAGTCGCAAGCGGGTTGCGGGTGGACGCGCTACACGAACGGCCGCGGTCACCCCATAGCGTTCACCCCTGAAGGTGTCGAGTCGATCGGTGGGTTGTCCGGTACCAAGGCCCTGTGGCCGTACTTCGACTCGCTTGGAGATGATGAGCGCTACGAACTGGTTGTCGACGATGTGCGGCCCCCCGATATCAACACACCGGACGAGTACGACAACCTGACAGAGCACAGACGGAAGGCGTGAATCGCAAATCGTAAATCGTAAGCCCCCTCCGACCTCGCTGCGCTCGGCCACCTCCCCCGACTTCGTCGAGGGAGGGAAGCAATCTTCCTTCTCTCCCTCAGCTTGCTGGGGGAGATGTCGAGGAACGAGACAGAGGGGGCTCTGAAAGCGGAAAGCGGAAAGCGGACAGCGGACAGCGGAAAGCGGAAGCTCATGAAACAACGGATCATCGATCGAATCTCCGCAAGCGGACCCATGTACTTCGATACGTTCATGGACATGTGCCTGTACGACCCATCCGATGGCTATTTCAGCACGGGCAAGGTCCGCTCAGGTACCGGCGCCGATTTCGTTACGAGTCCCGAGCTGACTTCCCTGTTCGGCGTTCTCGTCGGCACGTGGGCTGCGACCGCACAGGTGAGGACCTCTCCGATCCTCGTCGAGGTCGGAGCAGGATCGGGGGCCCTACTCGAGGAACTTGCACCCAGGTGGTTCGATGACGAACGTGATGTCTATGCGGTTGAGGTATCCACCGTGGCCCGTGCATACATCACACGAACCCTCCCTGGTGTGAACGTCGTCGCGTCTTTCGACGACCTCCCGAGGGGCACCGATGCCGTCGTCGTCGCCAACGAAGTACTTGACAACCTTCCCGCCGCCCTCGCACGGCGCACCGACGCTGGATGGATGGAGATCGCTGTTGCCGCCTCCGGCGGGGAGTTGGAACTGGTCGATGTGCAAGCACGACCGGATGTGGTCGCGTGGTGTGTCGAGGTGTTCGACACTGTGGCGGAGGGCGCGGTCGTTACCGTGCAACTGGCGGCACGATCGTTTCTCGAGGGTGTGCTCAAGCGCTTTGACCACGTGTCGATGTGCATCATCGACTACGGGGCGTCGGCGTCCGAACTCGCCGGGAGAGATCCCGCATCGATCGTGCGAACCTACAGGAAGCATCGCAGCGGACATGACTGGCTTGTGCACCCCTCAGAGACCGACATCACGGTGGACGTGAACACCACGGCGATCGAACTCGCTGCGCGGTCCCTGGGTGCCAGCGTGTCGACGACAAACCAGAGGGAGTTCCTGATCGATCACGGGATCGGGGGACTCATCGACAACGCCCTCGCAATGGAGCAGCGCTACGCAAGCAGTGGGCAGATCATGAGGCAACTCGAAAGCCGCTCGGAGCGTATCGACCTCGAGGCACTCATCGATCCCGACGGACTCGGTGGTTTCGTGGTGCTTATCATCGAGTCGGGAACCTGAATGGCCGCCGCGAACGTCACAGTGGCAGAGACGAAGGACAGATGATGACCCGAATGCTTCTTGTTGGATTGTCCCTGGCGCTTGCGCTTGCCGCGTGTGCCTCGCCGTCAGACACATCGGGAGCGGAATCTGACACGTCCATCCCCGACACGTCCATCCCTGTCGCGTCCGTCCCCGACTCTGTTGCTTCGCCCGTCGAACTTGCGAAGGCCGACCTGGCTGGTCGTATCGGTACCGATGAGGGCATCGTCGTCCTGGTCGCCGAGGATGTCACGTGGCGCGATGGCGCTCTTGGATGTCCGCAGCCTGGCATGTCGTACACGCAGGCACTGGTTGACGGCTATCGCATCGAACTGAGCCACGGAGACACGATCTACACGTATCACGGAGCGGTGGGGCGTGATCCGTTCCTGTGCGACAATGGAGCAGAGGCCGGATCGACCGGGACAGAGGATGCTGCACCCTCTTCAACGGTTGCAGCGAGCGAAGGGAGCGGTACCACCATGGACGACCAATCTGTCTCAGCCTACGACGGCCCGCTCGCCAGCCTGGTCGCTGTGGCCGTTGCAGACCTCGCAACTCAAAGGGGTGTCGTCCCCTCCCGGATCGCGGTTGTGTCGGCGGAGAGCGTCGTGTGGCCCGATGGCTCACTCGGCTGCCCGATACCGGGCATGAGGTACACACAGGTGCAG
>JBDLIR010000391.1:0-2593 GCA_039714815.1 Actinomycetota bacterium
ATCTGGCTTCTGGTGTCTGACAGCTTTCAAGAGCCCCCTCTGTCTCGTTCCTCGACATCTCCCCCGCCCAAAGCGGCGAGGGAGAGGAAGAAGGGTCGGAGGAGCCCTCTCTGTCTCGTTCCTCGACATCTCCCCGCCCAAAGCGGCGAGGGAGAGGAAGAAAGGTCGGAGGGGGCGTCTTCAGGAGCCCCTCTGTGTCTCGTGCCTCGACGTCTCCCCCAAGCAAGCTGAGGGAGAGAAGAAATCTGCTTACGGTTCCGCTATCGGGGCGTGAGTGATCCGTACAGGTCGAGGAGCACCTTCGATTCCACGTCCCAGTTGTATCGTTCGGCCGCAGGTTGTGTCGCCGCTTTGAAAGATGTTGGGTCCTGACGGATCGTTTCGATCGCTCGGGCGATCGCGGCGGCGTCTTCGGGGTCGCAGGTGAGGCCGATGCCGGTCTCCTTGACGATGCGGCCGATCTCGGGGGAATCCGAACCAATGACGGGGATACCCGCCATCGCGTACTCGAAGAGCTTGTTCGGGAGCGAAGTCTCGTAGCTCACGGACTGACCGACGATGTTCGCCAGGCCTATGTCCGCAGACGCCGAGTACGAGATCAGTTCGTCGTTCGGCACGGGTCCGAAGAAGAGCACCTTCGACTCAAGACCGCGTTTGCGGACGATGTCTTCGAGCGCCGGCCGGTGGTAGCCGTAGCCGATGACGACCAGGGTGACACCTTCGAGCATCGCCACAGCGTCGATGCCGGGTTCGATGCCGCGGTTCTCCTGAATGGAACCCTGGTAGATCACGATGCACTCATCAACACCGATGTCCAACTCTTTCCTGAGGTCGAGCGATGCATCGATCGCTGTCGACTCGGGCACGTTGATCACGCTGACGGTCGGTTCGGGGAGCTTCCCGTAGAGTTTCTCGTTCCACGCGATCCATGACGGGCTCGCGACGATCATGGCGTCGACGAGGGGGAGGGCACCGCCTTCCTGCTTGGCCGCAACTGCCCGGGAGCGGTCGGTCATGCGGCTCCGTTCGGTCTGAAGCTCATGGGAGTCGTAGACGAGGAGTCCACCCGACTTCTGCTTGCAGATCGTTCCGATCCGGAGCGTATTGAGGTCGTGGCAGTGGAAGACGTCTGCACCTGAGGCGAGACCGATGGCGATCATCCGCTTGTCGATCGCACGGTGCTTGATCCACTGGCTCTGTTGTCCAAGGAGGCCTTTCAGCATGTCGAAACTCCAGCGGGCGAACCTGGCGAACGACCGCAGGACGGGCGTCGTGATCGATCCCCACAGACGCTTGAACGGCCCCGGTGGCACCTCTGGCGGACGCACGACCCGTTGCGAATCGGTCGACACAGCTTCGGGTGCGGCGGTCGACGGTGCACTGAGCTGTCCGAGTTGGCGAACGGTCTCTTCGTTGTAGGCCTCACCTGTGAGTTTCACGTGGCGGGCCTCGATCGAACCCGCATACTTGTGTGCAAGGCGGTTCAGGGTCGGTATCCCGAAGCTCGAGCGTGGCACACGCAGGACGTGGATGCCATCGGCAGTGGTCTCGGAGGCTGGTGTCACCTTTGGGGTGAACAGAGCGACCACGGTGACGTCGTGTCCTGCACCTATCAGCGTTTTTGCTTCCTTGGTGACCCGGGCGTCGTATTCGAAGGAGTTCTTCACGAACATGTAGATTTTCACACGTGAAGTATGCCCGTACTTGGAACCTTGTAGCCTTTTGTCGATGACGGACAGCCCCGCAGAAGAACCAAGCGACTCTGCACTGGCATCCGGGGACGACCGTTCCGTGGATTCCCATCGCCCACTTGCAGCTCGTTCCCTCGCCGTGATCGCCGGGCTGGTGCTTGTGGGTGTGCTCCTGAACTCGATGCTGTGGTACATATCGCGCCCGGCGCATCGAGGGCTGATCCAGCACGACGACGTGAACCTGTCGACACTGGTCGTGACCGAACAGCGAGCGCTTCGGCTCCAGGACGGCTTCGCAGCGTATCTGCACGACCTCGCCCGGCAAGGAGTCATCACGGTTCCAGATGCCTCAGTGATCGACCAGCGGAAATTGGAGAACCTCGCCCAGATGACCGTCAACGTCGATGACTACGACTACCGCATCACCCAAGCTCGCATCGATTCGCTCGATCCTGGAGTCGAGATAGGAGAACTGGGGCTGGTCGGGAAGAGCGACGAGCCCGTCGCGTACTGGTTCCTGATGCGCGATGAGTCGCTTGCGCCATCGGTCACCTACTTCACCATCGGGAGCCACGTGTACATCATCGATGACAGGCTGCTGGGGCCATGACGTTCCTCGAATTTGGTCTTGTGGCCTGGATCGTCCTCATCGGATTGGCGACTGCCAGCGCATTCTGGCCGTACCAGGGTGCCGGCCTTGCCCTCGTCAGTCCGTCGATAGGGGCGGCCCTGTACGGTCTTTCTGCTCTCGTCATGTTCACGATCGGAAGGTTCTCGACTCTCGGCTCTCTCTTGGTCGCAAGTGTTGGTGCCCTCGCAATGGCAGGGTACGGGCGATGGCAGGGGTCGATGGCTGCACCGCGCACGGTTGCGTGGGCTAGCGTCTACGCGCTCGCCGGGAC
>JBDLIR010000392.1:0-2592 GCA_039714815.1 Actinomycetota bacterium
CTCATCGCATGTTCGGAGTGTGGACACGAGGTGTCAACGGCCGCGCAAGCGTGCCCACATTGCGGCAATCCGATCAGGCAGCCGGCAACCGTCTCCCAACCAGCGGAGTACTTCGCACCTCCACCCCCCATGTCGCAGGACAACGTCCGCCACCTCTCGTTCGGGCTCTCGGGCACGGTGGCAGGGTTCTGGTGGGCTTCAGCGGCCTTCTACGCGCTGTCGGCTTTCTTCATGTTCGTGACGTGGGCTGTCTGGACGGGTCTCAAGGACGGATCCACGAGCATCTCCGACATGATCGAGGTCGACGCAGGTGCATTCGGCAGCAGCATCTTGGCATCCACGTGGATGTGGGTCACCGGCATCCTGTTCATCGTCTGGTTCTTCCAGGCCTATCGCGCCGCTGAATCCCGCGGAGCGATCGGAACGAAGTGGTCCGGCGGCTGGGCGATCGGTGCCTGGTTCATCCCCTTTGCGAATCTGGTGATACCGAAACTCGTGATGAACGAAGTCGACCGCATGTCGAATCCGCTCGCCGGGGCACCTCCGATCGAACAGCAGTGGAAACAGATGCGTCGCCTCGTGATCTCCGATCTGTGGTGGATCCTCATGGTCCTCGGCTGGGCCATATGGCTGATCGGCTTCTACACCTACGAGTCCGAGCCCACCTACACCGCGTCCGCGGTCGGATTGGCGTATCTGATCATCGCCCTATCGCTCGCCGTCAACGCAGCGGCCGCTGCGTTCGCCGGCGGACTCGTCTTCACCCTCGGCAAGCGGATGCGTAGGCCGTAGCCGTAACGCACATCTGCTCGGTGGGCAAGCCTCGCCCAGTGGTGCCCGAGCTTCGATACAGAGCAGCCGACTTCGCCGCTAGCGGCCATCGCCCTTCTCGATCCAGAACACTTGCGAGTCCCCGCGCTCGGCGATCTCGATGAGGTGGTCACCCCTTTGGCGTGCGAATGCGGGGATGTCGGCGAGCGAGCCCGGATCGGTGCAGATCAGTTCGAGGACCTGACCCGGCTCGATGCCCTTCATCGCAACCGCCGCCTTGTACACGGGCAGCGGGCACAGCAAGCCCGATGTATCGAGTGTCACATCCGGTGTTCTTGTTGTCGTCATGATCGATATTCCTCTTTCGCTGCCGCCCCTACAGGGACGGCAAGCCCTCATCGCCGAGCATCTCGGCAAACAGCGTCGTGTACTTCGTGCTTGCATCCGGGGAGACGCCGACGACGAGACCGTCGTCGAATCCGCCGTACGCGTCGATGGCGTGAACGATGGCACCCGTCGAAGGCCCCACGAGCAGCGCATCCTCGCGATGGAGGCGCAACGCCATTCGCAACGCTGCATCGTCAGGAACCGTCACGACATCATCGATGACGCTCCGATCCAGATTCCCTGGTTCATTGGCCTCGGCGAAGCTCTTGAGGCCTGAGAGCCTGTGCCCCTTCTCCGGTTCGATCGCGATGACCTGTACATCCGGGTTTTGCTGTTTGAGGTAGCGCCCCACGCCGCTGAGCGTCCCGCATGTTCCGAATCCGGCGAAGAATGCCGAGATACTCCCGTCCGTCTGCTTCCAGATCTCCGGGCCGGTGGTCTCGAAGTGTGCGCGAACGTTGTCCGGGTTCTCGTATTGGTCCGGCATGACGTAGCGCTCCCCTCCCTCGGATGCAGCGAGTGAGCGAGCCAGCGCGATGGCGCCGTCCTTGGGATGATCGACGGGGCACAACTCGTCCGGTGTCTCCCACACCTCGGCTCCGAGCATCCGCAGGATCGTCTTTGTCTCCTCGGGTACTCCATCGGGGATGGTGACCGTTACCTTCGTGGCGCCGAGGCCGCCGAGCGCTGCGAGCGCGATGGCTGTGTTCCCCGACGACGCCTCCACGATCTCGCGATCTTCGAGCGCGCCGCGGTCAAGGAGGCCGTTGACGAGATATGACGCCGCTCGATCCTTGATGGAACCGAACGGGTTCAACCACTCGAGCTTGAGGTACACGTTGCCCGCGGACAAGGAGTTCCGGACGCGGACCAGTGGCGATGGGTTCTCGACATCCGGCAGGAGATCCCTGATGTCCTCGAATCGCCGGAGCTCGCGGTTCGAAGTCGGATTCTGCGGAATCGTTGTCTGGACGGTCATGATCGGTCCTCTCTGAGGGGTGCCGGCACCGCTGGACCACGAGAAAACCCGCTCCAGATGGGATGCCGGGCGGGTGTTGCGGGTTACAGGAGTTTGTTGGGGATGACTTCTATGAACCTCCGCGCGCGGCGCTGCTACAACAGCAACAACACATCGCAACGCAGGTCGAGGGGTTCAACATGCCCACACGATAACAAGCCCTGCCCATGCCGATGACGGTCGGCGGTCGGAACCCGCGTTGGCTCACTCGCCTATGTCCTCGTTCCACACGGTCGGGTTGTCAGCGATGAAACGTTCCATCAGGTCGACACACTCGGAGTTGTCTGCAACCTCCACGTCGACACCGCGGGTCTTCAGCAGATCTTCCGCGCCCATGAATGTCCGGTTCTCACCTATGACGACACGCGGTATTCCGTACAGCAGGATGGCGCCGGTGCACATGTCGCATGGTGACA
>JBDLIR010000393.1:0-2591 GCA_039714815.1 Actinomycetota bacterium
GGGGAGACAAGAGGAAGGCTGTCAGCTGCTCCTCATTCGATCCGGTAGGGGATCCCGTTCATCATGACGAGACAGTCGATGGCAACGTCGCGGGCGTCATCGAAGGACATCCCTGAGAAGACCTCGTAGGGCTCGCCGTTGTGTTGGAGATAGACGGTGAAGCCGTTCTCGCGTTCGAGAACGTAGAGGCCGTTCTTCGGGCCGGTAACGTTGCGCCCCAGTGACCGGAGGGCGTCGGCATCCGGGATCTCAGCGATGAGGTCGATCCGTTCGACAGTGAGGGCGCTCTCGAAATCGGCGCTGGTCGTTGCCTGGCGTCCGAGCATCCTGGATGCGAGACGTCTCGCCTTGTTGTCGATGATCGCCCGTGCCTGCTCCTTGCGCGTGTACACCCGTGCCGCCTAGAGATGCACGGTCGGCTTGTAGTCCGGCCTGTGCTCTTCGAACGAACCGATCTCGTCAGCATGTTGGAGCGAGATCGCGATCTGGTCGAGGCCGTTGAGCAAGCGATGCTTCGTGAACGGGTCGATCTCGAATGCGGCGTCGAAACCCTCGGCGGCGACCGTTTGGTTTACGAGGTCCACGGTGACGACGTTGCCTGGTACCTCTGCGATCGCCGTGAGCGCGGCTACCTCGTCGTCGGTGAGTACGATCGGCAGGAGCCCGACGTTGGTGCAGTTGTTGGCGAAGATATCGGCGAATGAGGGTGCGATGATCGCACGGAATCCCCGATCCTCGAGAGCCCATGGAGCGTGTTCACGGGAACTCCCTGAGCCGAAGTTCGGGCCGGTGACGAGGACGACCGCATCGGCGTACTCCGGCTTGTTGAGCACGAAATCGGGGTCGAGTTCACCTTCGGAATCGGCTGCCCAGTCGAAGAACAGGAACTCTCCGAACCCGGAACGCTCGACACGCTTGAGGAACTGTTTCGGGATGATCTGGTCGGTGTCGACGTTCGCCCGCGGAAGCGGTGCAGCGGTGCCCCTGATCGTTGACACGGGTTCCATCACGCCATCTCCCTTGCATCGACGATGTGGCCTGTGATCGCAGCGGATGCGGCCATGGCGGGGGACATGAGATGGGTTCTCCCATCGCGCCCTTGACGGCCTTCGAAGTTGCGATTCGAGGTCGAGGCGCACCGTTCCTGTGGATCGAGCACGTCCGGGTTCATGGCGAGGCACATCGAGCATCCAGGCTCGCGCCATTCGAGGCCGGCAGCCAGGAAGATCTCATGGAGTCCCTCGGCTTCGGCCTGGAGTTTGACGAGACCCGACCCCGGCACGACCAATCCGGTGACGGTGTCCGCGATGGTGTGCCCTTCGAGCACCTTCGCCGCCTCTCGCAGATCCTCGATGCGACCGTTGGTGCATGATCCGATGAAGACCCTGTCGATGGCGATGTCCGTGAGCGGCGTTCCTGCGTCGAGACCCATGTAGTCGAGCGCCCGCTTCGTGGAATCGACGTCGATCGGTTCGGTGAAGTCGTCAGGTGACGGGACCGATGCTGAGATCGGCAGTGTCTGGCCAGGGTTCGTCCCCCACGACACGTAGGGCTCGAGCTGTGATGCGTCGATGAAAACTTCGGTGTCGAACGACGCGCCTTCGTCTGTGCGCATCGTTCTCCAGTGGGCGAGAGCTTCATCCCATGCTTCGCCCACCGGCGCCATCGGGCGTCCCTTCAAGAAGGCGAACGTGGTCTCGTCGGGGGCGATCAGCCCTGCCCGCGCCCCGGCCTCGATCGACATGTTGCAGATGGTCATCCTGCCTTCCATCGACAACGCCTCGATGGTCGTTCCCCGGTATTCGATGACATGTCCCGTCGCGCCGGCGGTTCCGATCCTGGCGATGATCGCGAGGATGACATCCTTTGCGGTCACACCAGTGGGGAGTCCACCGTCGACCGTGATCGCCATCGACTTCGGCTTCGTCTGGGGGAGCGTCTGTGTAGCAAGAACATGTTCGACCTCTGAAGTACCGATCCCGAACGCAAGAGCGCCGAACGCTCCGTGCGTCGCCGTGTGGGAGTCACCGCACACGATCGTCGCACCAGGCTGGGTCGCTCCCTGCTCAGGGCCGACGACATGGACGATTCCCTGGCGGACGTCGCGGATGGACAGGAGCGGGATGTGGTTGCGTGCGGTGTTCTCTTCGAGGGTTGCGATCTGGGTTGCGGACAGCGGATCTTTGATGCCCTCGTCGCGCGATGTGGTGGGGACGGCGTGGTCGATCGTAGCGAGGGTGAGTTCCGGCCTGCGCACCGACCGCCCGGAGATCTGGAGGGATTCGAACGCCTGGGGCGATGTGACCTCGTGGATGAGATGGAGATCGATGTAGAGCAGATCGGGTTCTCCATGGGCACGGTGCACGACATGGTCTTCCCAGACCTTGTCAAACAGTGTTGAGGGCGTGGTGCGCGTGTGAGTCATCGTGAAGGTGGAGAGTAGCCGTCAGCAGGAGAACACAGAGCACAACTCTTTTCCTCCCTCAGCTTGCTGGGGAGGTGGCCGAGCGCAGCGAGGTCGGAGGGGGAGACCATTCTTTTTCCTCCCTCGGCTCTTTGGACGGGGGAGGTGGCCGAGCGCAGCGAGGTCG
>JBDLIR010000394.1:0-2587 GCA_039714815.1 Actinomycetota bacterium
TGCATCGCAAACTGGTGGATGCCGGACGAGGTAGTCTTCATCGACTCCATTCCAAAGACCGGCACGGGAAAATTCGACAAGAAGGTCGTCCGCGCCGAGTACAGCGACCTGTTGATGCATTGAGACGTACCAGACGCCCGAAGTGGTCTGGCATCTGGGGTCTGGCATCTGGGATCTGATCTTCCCAATGACGAAGAGCGCCGCGGGCGACGGCGCTCCTCTTCTGGCCAGGGACTGGCGATCCCTAACCGAGAACGGTATCGAGTTCTTCTTCAGTTATGAGGACGGTTCGGGCCTTCGACCCTTCGGACGGCCCGACGACGCCCTTGGCTTCGAGAATGTCCATCACTCTGCCGGCGCGTGCGAAACCGATCCGCAGCTTGCGCTGAAGCATCGATGTTGAGCCGAGTTGGGAGCGGACGACGAGTTCGATCGCCTGGCGCATGATCTCTGGATCCTCGCCGTCGAACTCCTCGACCTCCGCGAGTTGCTGCTGGGCCTGTTCGAAGACTTCGGTATCGCGATACTTCGCTTTCATCTGCTCGCGCACCCAGTCGACCACGGCGTGGATCTCCGGCTCCGAGACGAACGAACCCTGGATGCGTTCAGGTTTCGGATCGCGGCTCGTCACGACGAGCATGTCCCCGAGACCCACGAGTTTCTCGGCACCGACGGCGTCGATGATCACCCGGGAGTCGGTTTGCGACGCAACAGAGAACGCAAGCCGTGAAGGAACGTTCGCCTTGATGACGCCGGTGATCACGTTGACGGACGGCCGCTGTGTCGCAAGCACGAGATGAATTCCAACAGCGCGCGCCATTTGAGCGATACGGACGATCGAGTCTTCCACGACCCTGCCGGCCACCATCATCAGGTCATTGAGCTCGTCCACGACGATCACGATGTACGGGAACCGGTCGAACAGTTCCTCGTCGATACCACCCGCATCGTATTTCTCACGATAGGAGTCGATGTCGCGAACGCCTGAATCTGCGAGAAGGTCATACCGGCGCTCCATCTCAGAGACCGCCCATTGCAGCGCGTCTGCCGCTTTCTTCGGGTTGGTGATCACTCGCGTGAGCAGGTGGGGCACATCGTTGTACTGGCCGAGCTCGACGCGTTTGGGATCCACCAGGATCAGACGCACCTCCTCTGGCGTCGAGCGCATCAGGATCGAGGTCAACAGCGAGTTGATGCACGACGACTTCCCCGCCCCCGTCGCTCCAGCGATCAGGACATGGGGAAGTTCCGTCAATCGCAGCATCCGCGGGGCGCCCGATACGTCCATGCCGAGACTCACCAGCATTGGATCATGATCGGATTGAGCAACCTCTGAACGCAGTACATCGCCGAGCGTCACGAGATGCCGCTTGCGGTTCGGCACCTCGACGCCGATAGCTGACTTGCCTGGGATCGGCGCAAGGATGCGTACATCCGCTGATGCGAGCGCATAGGCAATGTCGTTGCTCAGGTTCGTGACCCTGTTCACCTTCACACCGGGAGCGAGTTCGATCTCGTACCTCGTGACGGTCGGGCCGGGCACGATCTTGGTCAACCGGGCGTCGACACCATGCTGAAGGAGGGACTCCTCGAGCGCCTCTCCCGTTTCACGCAGACCGCGGCCGTCGTGCCCTGAATGCCCCGAGAGCGCCAGTATGTCGAGGGGTGGGTGCATGTATCCCTCTGTGGGCGCACGGTCGGCGAGCTCGACCTCGACCTTGGGATGTGCCACGGTTTCGACCGTCACTGACGACGCCTTCTGCTTGCGACGGGGTTTGCGCTTCGGCTCGGCCTCGTCGGATGCCGACGCCGGGTCTTGCTGCACACCTTCGGTCGGCATGGCGTCGGGCGTTCGAGCCATGCCGACCCAGTTCCAGAAATTCTTGACGCCGACGCCGACAGCGCGCACGACATCTCCGAGCGAAGCGCCGGTGAACAGCAGCGCTCCGACCCCGATGAGGGAGATCATCACGACCAGGCCTCCCCAGAAACCGACGATGCGTTCAATCGGGAAGGCGATGACCGAGCCGACAACGCCTCCGCTTTCGGTCACGGATTGCTGTGATCCTGCGAGGGGAACATTGCCCATCATCAGGTGGAACATGCCAACGGACCCGCCGAACATCACGACCAGGCCGATGGTCGCCCGCACGTTCTCGCCAAGCTTGATGACACCGATGAGGGATAGTCCGATGATGAAGAGGATGATCGGAACCACGAACGCCCACAAGCCGAAGGCGAATCGCGTCGCCGTTGCAGCCGATGTGCCGAACGGTCCCGACAGGTCGAAAAAGGAGAGGACGATGAGCACGCCGACGGCGATGAGGAACACGCCCCACACGTCCTTGCGGTGGTCACCGATGTGTTCGCCGAGTTTCGAAGGGGCTGACCTCAGCGCGAGGACCAACCGGTTCGGTTGCTTCGACTTCTTCTGTTTGCGTTGTGTCGCACTCCGCCCCTTGGCCCTACCCGACTTCGTGCGTGTCGCCATGGGGATATCAACTGTACCCCAGGACCTGTTTTGAGTAAACGACCAATGTGTGATTTCTTGCCGTCAGCCGTCAGCCGTCAGCCGTCAGCCATCAGC
>JBDLIR010000395.1:0-2583 GCA_039714815.1 Actinomycetota bacterium
CCGCGCGCAACCTGAGTGGATCATCATGGCTTCCCCCTCCGACCTCGCTGCGCTCGGCCACCTCCCCCACTCCGTGAGGGAGGGAAAGAAGCGTTCCGCTTCCCGCTTTCCGCCTTCTGGCATCTGGCATCTGGCATCTGGCGTCTGACGGCTGACAGCTGACATCTGATTCTCCATGTGACCGATTCGACTTCCCGCGCGTCATCCCTCATGAACAGCCAGGTAGCACTCGAATCAAGGAGAAGCAATGAAGGGAAACGAAGCAAGCTGGGACCGCATCGCACGGGTCGTGCTCGGCATCGCACTGATCATCGGCGGGCTCGTCGCTGTGCAGGGAACCACCGGCTACATCATGGCCGCCGTTGGCCTCATCTTTCTTGTGACAGGCATGGTCGGGTGGTGCCCCATCTACTCGATCTTCAGGACCGGCACCAAGAGCGACAGCTCCAGGATCGCTGCCTAGCCAGCCGATAAGGACCACACGATGACGACCCGGTCACACGGAGCAGAAGTCCTCTTCTTCTCATCGCCTCACTGCAAGCAATGCGCTGCAGTGAGGCCGACCGCGGCCGACGTCGCCTCATCCTTCGAAGGAGTGGTCCAGTTCCGCGAAATCGACGCGACCGCCGACAGCGAGACGGCAAAACTCCACAACGTCAGAGGCGTTCCGACACTCATCGCTCTGCGCGATGGCGGAGAACTCGGACGCCTCGTGGGGTCACGTTCGCACGGCGAGATAGCCCGGATGTTCGCATCGGTTACCGCAGGCAAGAGAACACGACAAACGATTTCCCGACCCGATCGGACGCTCAGGCTCGGTGTAGCTGCAGTGTTCGGCGTTGCCGCGGTCGTAGCGAACGCCCCTGTTCTATGGGCGTTCGCTGCCGGCGCAGCCGTCTTCGGCGTCTGGGATCTGATCCGACCGTGACCGACATGTCAACCAACGCACAGGAATCCTTCCGTCGACTGATCTCCCCAACAGTGCGACAATCCTGGCGTTCACACGCATGGCCCCCCGCACAGCCGTGCTCCCCCACGACATGACGGTCACGGTCGCTGCTCGCTCCCGTGCTTAGCATGCGAGCCAACGCACGTCGCGACCAGGCCATCGCCTGGTCGTTCGTTGGCATTCAAGCGCTCCTCCTCATTGCGATCGTCGCCCTGCCCCGGAACACGCAGTGGGTACCAGCCGACGCCGCTCGCACCATCTCGAACGTGCTGTTCTTTACGGGTGTCGCCGTCGGTGCGTGGGCCTTTCTGTACCTCGGGCGGGCACTGACACCGTCACCGCTGCCCAACCGTGCAGGCAAGCTCGTGGTGAAGGGACCGTACGCCATCGCCAGACACCCCATCTATACCGGTGTGATCATCTTGAGTATCGGCATCACCGTGCGTTCAGGCAGCTACCTCGTCGTTGGAGCCACCGTGGCACTCATGGTGTTGTTCGCCATAAAGGCCCGATGGGAGGAGAAGCATCTCGCGTCTGCGTTCCCTGGATACTCGGACTACATGACCCGCACCGGCCGGTTCGTGCCGTACATCGGCGTGGCCACGTAGCCGTTCTCCAAACAATCGGACAATGCCCGTCACAGACGCGGCCGAGTTCAATACAATCAGCGGCGATGCAAGACACTACGACGCCAAAAGGCAAGGCCCAAACGCTGCGCGCGTTGTTCGATGAGTTCGCAGACGCTACCTACACGTTGGGTTATCGGATCCTCGGAGATCGGCACCTCGCTGAAGACGTGGTCCAGGAAACCTTCATCAAGGTCATCAACTCCCTGGCAAGCTACCGTGGGGAGGGGCCGATCGGCGGCTGGATATATCGGATCGGCTACCGCGAAGCGATCACGATTTCACGCAAGCGCAGGGAGGCAGTGACGGACCCCGACAGCGTGACATTCACCACACTCGAAGCCCCGCAGTCAGTCGAAGACTCCGTGCTCCACGCCGAGCTCGTCGCCCGGATGGACGAAGCGATATTCGAGCTCTCCGAACCGGTACGCGCAGCGTTCACGCTGCGCGACATCCAGGGCCTATCCACCAGAGAAGTAGCAGAGATCCTCGATGTTTCTGAATCTGCCGTCAAGATGCGACTCGCGAGGGCTCGTGAGGCCCTCCGATTGCAGCTCAAGGAGTACCTCGCATGAGCGTGACCTGCAACGAACTGGACGTCTTGCTGCCCGAGTTCCTCGACGGCAAGCTCACGCCGGACCAGGAATCCGCCGCTGCTGAGCATCTCGCCACGTGCGATGCATGCGCCCTGGAGATCAACGAACTCGAAGGCGTAACCCGTCTCTACAAGGAGTTCGGGGCGCTGAAGCTCCCCGACGATGCCCGCGCACGCATCATCGCCGCTTTGAACCTCCAGAACCGGTAGCTGCCTACAGCGCTATCCGTTATCCGCTTACCCCTATCCGCCTTCCGTAAGCGAAGCGCTCCAAGAGCGAGCCTGCGAGCGGATCCAAGAGCGCAGCGGGTCCAAGAGCGAGCCTGCGAGCGGGTCCGCGAGCGTCAGCGAGCCCTACCCGCAGCCGCCGCCCCCGCCTCCCGTGGCGGTGACGGTTGCTGCCTCGCTTGGCA
>JBDLIR010000396.1:0-2579 GCA_039714815.1 Actinomycetota bacterium
ATCCATAAGACCTTGATCATCTGGGTCGGCATCCTGGCGGTTGGTCTGCTTCGCGAAAAGGTTCGGCCGGTTCACTTTGCGGCGATAGCGTTGCTCGTTGTTGGCCAGTTCCTCGTCGTAGGTGGTGTGTCGGACGTCTCGTTCGGCGTCGGTGAGGCGATGATGCTCGCAGCGACGCTCCTGTGGTCGATTGAAGTCATCATCGCGAAACGTCTGCTGTCCGATGTCACCTCCCTGACGGTTGGCGTCGCGAGGATGGCTGGAGGGGCAGTCGTGCTGATGGCGTACGGGTTCGCCAGCGGGGGGTTCGCCGCTATGGGCCAGGTCACGCTCACCCAGGTCGGCTGGGTACTGGTTGTCGGTCTCGTCCTGTCCGGCTACGTCGGCTTCTGGTTCGCCGCGCTCGCTCGTGCGCCAGCGATCGATGTCACCGCGATTCTCGTTGGCGGCGCCGCGCTCACCGCCGTCCTCAACGCTGGATTCCGTGGAGCAGCCATTCCCTCGCCGTCCGGGCTCGTGATGGTCGCCGCGGGCGCCGCCATTGTTGCGGTCACCGCATACTCGCGGGGCGGGAGACGCCCTGATCCGTCCCTTGTGGACTCATGATCTCGGGGCCAGAACTGTTCGGTAGGTACGCGTTCCCTCCGAACGTACTGGGATACTGCGGCCCGTCCGACAGCGGACTCACTGAGGGCCTTGTTTCCTCTGAGGCAACCAGGGAGCTGGCACACATCGTCGAGCAATTCGAGGGTGCCTGGCCGTATCTCGAGCTGATCGGCGGCCTCTCCGGGCTCGACCCACTCGATGCACGCGTCGTCGAGGCGTACTGGATCGGGAACGAACTGCTCGACGATCTGGACATGCTCACGTGGGGGAACTCGGTGGACGAACGGTTCCGCGCAAGGTCTGGCGGCAGCTGGTCGACCGTGGCGACGGGGATCGCGGATGGCGCACCGAACCACGCGTTCCATGTCTTCTGCGTCTATCCCTGGGTCGGCCTGCTTCGATCGGGGTACGCTGACCATGCCCTGGAGGTCATCGATCGCTGCCGGATTCGCTGGGGAGTGATCGAGTCGTCCGTTGGGTCTGAAGTCGTCGTCCGGTCTTCGCCGCTCCGCTGGGACGGGGTAGCGCTGACGCTCGGGAGCCCCGTGACAGAAACCGTTTCGGGTTCTTTCGATCTCACGACCCACGCGCCGGGTACCGTCGTGTCGCTTCACTGGGACTACATCTGTGACGAACTCGACCCTCGACAACTCCGGCATCTTCAGCAGCAAACATCGAGACATCTGTCGATCGTGAACGCTTCGGGTCGTGACGTCGCAGATGTTCTCGAGAGGTGACGGCGACGTCTCGACGTGTTCTATCGTTGACGCATGGCAGACCGACCGAGAGACGATACGTGGTGGATCGCTTCGGATGGGAAGTGGTATCCGCCGACCCTCCATCCCGATCCCGAGGCTGCGCCGACGAGTGCTGTCGAGCACGCGCGTTCCACCGAGCGGTCGTCGTCCATTCCGGTCGGCTTGACACGAGCTGTGACGGCCGCTCTCGCTGCCAGTACGGCGATGTTCGCCATTGCAGCCGTCTTCGGCCTGCGATACGGTTCGGCCCTTCGTTCCACGACGATGTCGGCCGGGGATGTAGCCGCTACGGAGGAAGTGTTCGTCGGGTGGTCGGCGTTGGCGCTGCTCGCTCTGGTGATGTCCGGTGCTGTCGTTCTTGCCTGGACGTTCCAGACATCGAAGGCGTTCGACCATCGCGGTCCTACCCGTCGCAGGTGGAGGGGAGCGTGGACGATCGGTTCGTGGTTCGTCCCATTGGCCAGCTTCGTGCTTCCGAAACTCGTCTTCAACGAACTCGAGAAGATCGCTCAGATTCCATTCACCGGGGACGATGTCGGCGACGACTGGACACACCAGTCGCGCTCAACCCTTGGCGATCTGTGGTGGGTGTTGTGGCTTATCGGCCTGTTCATGGTCCAGGCGACCCAGATCGTCATGACTGAGCCCTCGGTTGATGAGGAGACGCTTGCCCTGGCGGCATCGCTGTCGGGTGCGGCCCATGCTGCGCTTGCGGGGGCAGGCGTTGCCATGTTCTTCTTGGTGCGGCGCATCGAGGTGGGGTCACGGTCGTGACGGTGTGTGCACGTTAGAGCTTCTAGTTATCTAGCGTGCGTGATACACTACGTAGTGCACGGAACCAGGTTCCGAGTGCAAACCGCAACGCCGGGGAACCGGCAAGGGGGCACGTAGCGTCTAACTTGTGAAATCTTTCACAACAGACTACTTTCACAACAGACTTCTATCCGAGAGGCCGGCACCTTCTCTCTCCCCCTTCCTCCCGCTGGCCAGCACGATAGAACGACGATCGGTCTCGGTCCCCCCCTGTGCCGATCGTCCCCAGATCACCCCGGCCCAGTTCCCCCCTCTGGCCCGGGGTGATCCTTTTTGTTTCAGCTGTCAGCCGTCAGCTGTCAGCCGTCAGCCTTCTCGCATCTGGCTTCTGGCTTCTGGCATCTGCTATCTGGCGATTTACGTTCTCCGCTCTCCGCTCTCCGCAGTACGCAGTATCTGGTA
>JBDLIR010000397.1:0-2573 GCA_039714815.1 Actinomycetota bacterium
CCCTCAGCGCTCGTCAACCCGCCAGACCCCGGCATCATGGAAGCCACCCACCAATACGACTGGAACGTCGTGGCCCCCCAGTACGACGCCGTCCTCGAATCACTGGTCTGAGCGGAAGACCCGCTCGCAAGTTCGCTTTCGGGCATCCGTCTGTGTTCTGTTCTCTTCTGCTGATGGCTGATGGCTGTCGGCTGTCAGCTGTCGGCCGTCTTCAGGGCTTTATCTCGCCCTCGACCCACTCGACACGATGGTCGGCTTCGATGAACCGGACGGTTCCTGATCGTGACCGCATGATGACCGAGTGTGTGCTCGTGTGGATGCCTCCGAAGCGGACACCCCTCAGCATGGAACCCCTCGTGACACCTGTGGCAGCGAAGAAGGTGTTGTCCGAGTCGACGAGGTCGCGTGTGGTGAGCACCTTGTCGAGGTCATGGCCGTGGTCCACGGCGTATTGCCGCTCCTCGTCGTTGCGTGGCCAGAGTTTGCACTGCATCTCACCTCTGAGTGCAGCCATTGCACACGCCGTTGTGACCGCCTCGGGGGATCCGCCGATCCCGAGGAGGATGTCGATCCCCGTACCGTGAATGGCGGCGGTGATCCCGCCCTGGATGTCTCCATCGCCGATAAGCGAGATTCGGGCCCCCTGCTCGCGCACCTGCCGGATGTAGTCGGCGTTGCGGGGCCTGTCGAGGATGACCGCTGTTACGTCCTCGACATCCTTGTCCTTTGCTTTGGCGACCGCTGTGAGGTTGTGCGCCACCGGTGCCTCGATGTCGATCATCCCTGCTGCTTCTTCGCCTACGGCGATCTTGTCCATGTATACGAGGCTTCCCGGTGCGTACATCGATCCACGCTCGGCCAATGCGATCACTGCCAGTGCCCCGCCTCTGCCCTCTGCCGTGAGGGTCGTGCCGTCGACAGGGTCGACAGCGACATCGACATGGGGCGGATTGCCGTTGCCCACCCTCTCGCCGTTGTAGAGCATCGGCGCTTCGTCCTTTTCGCCTTCGCCGATGACGACGATGCCGTCGAGATCGGTGCGTGACAGGACGAGTCTCATTGCGTCGACCGCTGCCTGGTCGACGGCCTCTTTGTCCCCTCTGCCCTGCTCTCTGGCAGCTGAGATGGCGGCGGCCTCTGTCACTCGTACGAGTTCGAGTGCAACGTTCTTGTCTGGGAGATAGCTTGCTACGGGCATTTCAGACCATCCTTATGATGAGAGCGTCACCTTGTCCGCCGCCCCCGCACAGCGAAGCCCCGCCGATCGTGCCACCAGTCTCAGCGAGTGCGTTGATCAAAGTGACGACGATACGCGCT
This sequence comes from Actinomycetota bacterium, assembly GCA_039714815.1. Taxonomy (GTDB): domain Bacteria; phylum Actinomycetota; class Acidimicrobiia; order Spongiisociales; family UBA5794; genus JAMBLL01. Next base: position 1,318 of record JBDLIR010000397.1, read on the forward strand.
CCGGTGGCACCGAGCGGATGTCCGAGAGCGACCGCCCCTCCGTGGATGTTGACGCGGTCGTCATCGATACCGAGCATGCGGGCCGACCACATCGCTACTGAGGCGAACGCTTCGTTGATCTCGACGAGGTCGAGGTCCTCAGGTGTGAGTGAGGCCTTCTTGAGCGCCAACTGCATGGCCTCGGCAGGCCGTTCGTGAAGCGTTGCATCCGGGCCTGCAACCTGCCCGTACGACAGGATCTCAGCGATGATCGGCATCCCTGCTGCCTCCGCGGCTGCTCTGTCGGCGATGACGAGTGCCGCAGCGCCGTCTGAGATCTGGGAAGCGTTGCCTGCCGTGATCGTGCCATCCTTTGTGAAGGCTGCCCGCAGCCCGGAGAGAGACTCGACGGTCGTGTCCCTCCTGATTCCCTGGTCCTGTGACACCACCACAGGGTCGCCCCTGCGCTGCGGAATCGACACCGGCACGATCTCCTTGGCGAAGATCTCTGCGTCTGTTGCGCTCGCAGCACGCTCGTGAGAACGTGCAGACCACGCGTCCTGGTCCCCGCGGGTGATGTGCAGGTCTGCGCTCTTGAGGTCAGACGACTCTCCCATCAGGCATGAATCGAACGCACAGAACAAACCGTCGTGGGTCAACGAGTCGACGAGTGTCCCGTCACCGTACCGGTAGCCGCTGCGAGCCTTATCGAGCACGTATGGAGCGTTGGTCATCGACTCCATGCCTCCGGCAACGACGAACGACGACTCGCCGAGGCGGATGTGGTTCGCTGCCTCCGCGATCGAGGTCATGCCCGATAGGCAGACCTTGTTGATCGTCGTCGCGGGCACGGACATCGAGATGCCGCCCTTGACAGCGGCCTGGCGCGAGGTGATCTGGCCCTGCCCGGCCTGGAGCACATGGCCGAAGATGACCTCGTCCACATGGGCCGGGTCGAGTTCGGCCCGATCGAGAGCCGCAGCGATGGCGACTCCGCCGAGGTCCATCGCGGATAGTGTCGGATAGGTTGCGCCGAACCGGCCGATTGGTGTTCGGGCGACAGAGCAGATGACGGGATTCATATGGTCCTCGGGGTTGCTGGTGCCGATTTTACCCACAGACCGCTTTGCGGTGTCCGCCATTTGCGAGAAGTTGGAAGTCGGAAGTCGGAAGTCGGAAGTCGGAAGGCGGAGGGCGGAGGGCGGAACGCTTCTTTCCCTCCCTCACGGAGTGGGGGAGGTGGCCGAGCGCAGCGAGGTCGGAGGGGGAAGCCATGA
>JBDLIR010000398.1:0-2552 GCA_039714815.1 Actinomycetota bacterium
TGTGGGCTGGATGCTTCGAGTCGCGGCCCGGTTGGTGAGTCGACCACTGCTGCGTAGACCATCCGACCGTTGCGGTCATTGACGTAATAGCGGTGAATACTCGCGTCGATATCGATGATGACATCGACAGTAGCTCGGGGTGACCACCACTCCTCGGGGTTGCCGATCGCGATCAAGCGACCGTTGTGTTTGCGTGTGTGTGTGATCTTGCGCCGTGTCAACCGTGGCCTCCCTTGTGTCTTTTACTGTTATTCGCGGAACAGGCGAAGTGTGTTCCCGGGCGGGGGCTGTCAGTCAGTCGGTTGATCGTGCGCTTCCGTGGCTTGCGATCAGTAAACCTTCTCGGACGCTGATGCGACGGTACGGTAAAGCGACGGGATGGCGGCTGTGTGCACCTATCGGGGAGTATCGAGTCGATGGAGGATCGGTCCTTCGAGGAGTTCTATGAGAAGGAGTACAGCGCTGTGCTGGCGTTCGCTCGTGTTCTGACGGGAGACCTGACCCGCGCGGAGGACGTGGCTCATGACGCATTCGTCGCAGCCCTCGAAGCGTGGGACACGCTGGAGAATGCGGCTGGATGGATCCGTCGTGTGACGGCGAACAAGTCCCATTCGGCCTGGCGGCGTCGGTATGCCGAGCAGCGTGCGTTGAACAGGGTTCCCAAGCCGATGCTCATCGGAGTGGACCTTCCTTCAGACACGGAGTACTTCTGGGATGAGGTCCGTCGTCTTCCACGGAGGCAGGCCCAGGTGATCGCCCTGTTCTACCTGGAGGATCGATCAGTCTCTGACATTGCCGCGTTGCTCGCGTGCTCCGAGTCGACTGCCCGTGTTCACCTGATGCGAGGTCGCAGGACACTGGCGAAGCGATTGGATTTGGAACCATGAACGAACTAGACACTGCTGGGCGGCATCATGCTCAGGTCCTCACATCGTCGATCGCCGACATCGCTCCCCCGCCGGTGGACTCTCTGGTATCTATAGCTCCTCGCCCGTCTCGAAGCGGCTTCCTGATTGCCTTTGTCGGCGTGGCGGTTGCCGTCGGACTGGTCGCCGTGTTTGCGGTTCGCAACGACAGTGCACCATCTGTCCCCATCTCGGAGTCCCCATCAACGTCGCCGTCTACCACGACCTCGGTGCCGCCACCAACGACATTGGGACCGGGTTCCCTCCCCGCGTTCGATGTGTCGTTGTTCATCAACTCGAAGCTCGGTGACGCATTCAACGAGCGCGCTGCCGACAAGGTCGGGGTCGTCGCACTCGTGCCGATCGAGTCCGAGCAGGCTTTCGAAGACCGCCTCAACTCTGGCACGCTCTCCGAACTGCAAAGCTATACATACGTCCCTTCCGTTGAGGTCATGGCGGCAGCCGAACGGTTCGCAGCCGCGCAGAGAACAGCCCCCATTGAGGGCGACTGGATTGCTTACGGTCTCGTACCGCGGTACTTCGACAGCCCCACAGGAGATTGGATCGGGGAGCTTTCAGGGGTCGACGGAGTGCGGATCGCCCAAGTCGACTTCGAACCCTTGGCGAAACTATTCCCAGACGGATGGCAGGTCATTACAGACCTACCGTTCGGTGTCAGCACCGGAGCCATTGTCCAGGCCATCGATGCGGGTGTCGTTGTGATCGACGGAACATCGACACGCCTTGTCCTCGCCGACGGATCGTGGGTCGACGGAGCCCCATCCCCCCTCGAGGTCCAATCGAGATGCTGTGGGGATGTTAGAGGCCTCACTGCGAAGGATTCCGTCGTGCTCATGAACGCCGGGAACAGTGAAACGTGGATTCTCGATGTCGAAACGCTGGCGTGGCGCCAAGCCGAGACCCCGCCCGCGACCGGCTTCCCCGTTGGCTGGGCCCGGTATCCGCTGGGATCCGCACTCATCGATGGGGACCTCGTTGTGGTGACGGCCGCCGGTCGATACATCAATGCGATTTCGACCGTCGCAACGCTCGACCTCGACACGGGAACCTGGCACGAACTCGATCCCGTTCCATCGCCTATTGCCGTCGGTGGCGTGACAAGTGATGGGAACCGGCTGATCGTTGCCGGTACCGCCCAGGACGCAAACAATGGCGTGATTGGAGACCGCAGCCCCGTCGCTTATCAACACACACCAGACAACGGATGGGAGGAACTCCCCTCCATCCCGGTCGATGGCCAGGCGTCCACCGTCACATGGGTCGACGATGCCGGCCTTGTGGCTTGGAACTACGACCAGCAGTCCGCAATCCTCGATAGCTCGGGACAGTGGCAAGTCATCGAGGATGTGTCAATGCCGGCGATGGAGTGCTACCCGAGATCTGTGTCGGCGGATGCGGGTGCCGTTGGCCTGTGCGGCGGTCTCGCCTGGTTCGATGCGGCGACCCTTTCATGGCAACCCATCAGAACACCCATCGACGCCAGGTTCGCCTCGACGCGCACCGACATCATCGGATTTCTCGGCGTTGGTCGCGACTCGACGACGCTCATCCGGTACGACCTTCCTCCTTCGGCTCCCGGCAGCTAGCGCTCTGCCAGGCTGGTCGCGTTGCCGGTCTATCGTCCAG
>JBDLIR010000399.1:0-2532 GCA_039714815.1 Actinomycetota bacterium
CAGCGTCGGGAAGCACACAGTTGTAGGGCAGGTGGGTGTGGCCCGTGATGAGAACGTCGATCTCAGGTGACAGAGCATCGTTGATCGCGACGATCGGACCCGAGATGTCCTGGCACGCATCGACCTCTCCCGGAGGAGGATTCTGCGATCCGCCTTCGTGCAGCAACACGACGATCGCGTTGACTCCCTGCTCTTGCAGGATCGGAACGAGGGCGTTGGCTGTCTCAGCCTCATCGAGGAATTCCCACCCGACGATGCCTTCAGCTGCGACGAGCGTCGATGTTGCTTCGAGGGTCATGCCGATGAACGCGACATCTACGTTGTTGAACCGCTTGATCATGTACGGCGGCAGCGGTGTTTCGCCGGTTGTCGAGTTGACGGTGTTGGCTGCGAGCCACTGGAAGTCGGCACCCGCGTACGGGTCGTCTTCGAAGTAGCAGCCATCGTCAGGGTGGCATCCGCCGTCCTGCATGCGAAGCAGTTCGGTGATCCCCTCGTCGAATTCATGGTTGCCCACGCCGGAGATGTCCAGACCCATGGCGTTCAACGATTCGACCGATGGCTCATCGTGGAACAGGCCGGAGAAGGCGGGTGATCCGCCGATGAGGTCGCCCGCAGCGACCGTAACGCTGAACTTGTTTCCGTTTCGTAGCTCCGCGAGCTTGGCCGCGAGGTACTCTCCCCCGCCGGCATCTTCGACATCGCCGACATCGCCGTTGCCACCCGCTTCGAGGTGGCCGTGGTAATCGTTGAACGCGAGCAGTTGCACGTCTATGAGCTGACCCGGCGGGTCTTCCTGGTCGGCTGACGCCGACCCGGCGACGATGGCGAGCGAGGCCATGACGGTCGCGAATACTGCCGCAAGAACCAGCACGCGGCGGCGCACCCCGCGCCGGGAGCCACCCGACGCCGTGTGATCAGAATGCATTGACAAAAGAATCCTCCTGTTGAAATCCGGAATCGGTCGATTCCTGCCACGTATCTTTGCACACTTCCTCACCGAATGCCCAAGCCGCCGTAGGGGCGTACGATGTGAGGAGAACACGGTCGACGAACTCGACATGCGAATCGAACCAGGCCCGGTCAGGAGGCACCATGAAGGCGATCATCCAGAGCACCTACGGAGCACCCGAAGACGTCGTCGAACTGAGAGAAACCTCCAAGCCGGTGATCGGCGACGACGACGTCCTCGTTCGTGTTCACGCTGCCGGCGTCCACATCGGCGACTGGCTCCTCAGCAGCGGGCTGCCGTACATGATCCGCCTCGGGTACGGCCTGACGAGGCCGAAGTACAGCATCCCCGGAATGGAGTTCGCAGGGACCGTCGAGGACGTCGGGGCGAATGTGAGCAGGTTCCATGTCGGCGACGAAGTATTCGGCTCGGGCACAGGCGCCTTCGCAGAGTACGTATCCACAGGGCAGGACGCCCTGGTGGCGAAGCCAACAAACGCCACATTCACCGAAGCTGCTGCCGTGCCCATCTCAGGACTCACCGCCCTCCAGGCCGTCCGCGACATCGGCGGAGTGCAAGCCAGGGACAACGTTCTGGTGATCGGGGCTTCGGGAGCCGTCGGCACCTATGCAGTGCAGATCGCCAAAGCGTACGACGCAGAGGTGACCGGTGTGTGCAGCACCGCAAAGATGGACATGGTGCGATCGATCGGGGCAGATCATGCCATCGACTACACCAAAGAGGACTTCTCACACAGCGGCTACCTGTGGGACGCGATCATCGACACTGCGGGGAACCGTTCCCTGTCCACGCTCAGGGAAGCGCTCACCCCCACCGGAACGCTCGTCATCGTCGGAGGGTCGGGCGGCCCGTGGCTGATGGGTCTCGGACGCAACTTGAGGGCGCTCGCTGTTTCTCCGTTCGTGAGCCAGCATCTCCGGCAGTTCCTCTCGCGGACGAACAGGGAGGATCTCGAAGCGCTCAAGGACCTCATCGAGTCCGACAAGGTCAAGCCCATCATCGACAAGACGTTCCCGCTGAGCCAGGCCGGTGAAGCCCTCGCTCACGTGGGACAACGCCACGCACAAGGCAAAACCGTCATCACCGTGAAGATGCCCTGAACCCAGGGTTCACATGGTCGTATACGCGCACCCCAGCCCACAGAAAGGAAGGTCACACGAACCCAGGGTTCACATGGTCGTATACGCGCACCCCGGCCCACAGAATCGGACGTGCGGTTCAGCAGTCCAGTGCGCGACGTGAGATGTCAACGTGCAGCTTGGCATGGCCTGCGTACTCGTGTGCAAGATCCAGTGAGTCAGAGCCCAGAGTGAACGTCGACCAGCCGACGATGCGCATCGGATGACTCGCAAGTGACGGCATCGTGTTGCGGTCCGGTCGCCACTCATCGATCGCGTCCAGCATCTCTTCCCACCGTGAGGTGGGATCTGTCCACGGCCCACCGAGCACGTCCGCGTCAACACAGGCATTCGAGGAGAGAGAGGAGGCCAGACCGGCGGGTGTCCCGTCACTTCCAGGGAGCAGGCCTGCAGCGCTCTCGCCCCCGATGACACCGTCGC
>JBDLIR010000400.1:0-2522 GCA_039714815.1 Actinomycetota bacterium
AGATCGGCGACCGGGTGACGATGCTCATGCGCGGTCAAACTGCGCTCTTCGTTTTCGGGCGCGATGACGGCCTGGTACACCCTGCCCCCCAGCATCAGGCCGATGCGATCGCTGCAATGCGCGTGCGAGAGGCCCAATCAGCCGGAGGGTGGGATCCAATCGAATACTCGCCCCTCCGAGCCGTTTCTGACGTTTGGGGACGGTATCACAGCGACTGGTGGGGATCCGTCGACCAGAGGGTGGCTCTTGCTCTCAGCGGTGTTCCAGGATATCCGGTGGTCTGCTCGGCGGGCGACCTCGGCCCGGTGTTGCGGGGTATCGATTACCCGCCGTCTCACGAGGGCCTTCCATCGACCGTAGCCACTGCCAATGACGAGATCGTGGACGCAGCAACCGCGTGCGACTACGACGAGATCCTGACGCTGACGGCATTCGTCGACGGAGACGACACCGACCTGTTCTGGTGGAGCGGTGGATCGACATCGGACGTCTTCATCGAAGCCGATAGGAGGTTCGGTGCACTGCGAGAACTGGTGATCGCGTTGACGAACACGACGTATGAAGCGATCGAGGTCAACGCCGAGAACAGTGCAGGCGACTACGTCGATCAGACGTTCTACGTGTGGCCGTCGGCCTTCGTGCTCGTCGGTGAGGAGAACGCTGCAACACCCACGAGTGAAACCCTGGGTGAAGAAGAGGCTGCACGTGTCGCTGCCCTCAATAGGATGACAGTCGAACAACTCGACGAGAGTATGAGTGTGTTCCCTGGCTACGCCCTGTTCCGCACGGCGATCGACTCCGCGGGTAGGTGGCGCTTCGCCCTCTCAGGGGATTGAGCAAGAAGTCCACAGTTCACAGTTTCGAAGAGCCCCCTCTGTCTCGTACCTCGACATCTCCCCCAGCAAGCTGAGGGAGAGTAAGAAGTTCACGGTTTTCATCTTCCGACTTCTGTCTGCTCTACCGGCCCTTGAAATTCGGATCGCGTTTGTCGAGGAACGCTGCTGCACCTTCTTGAAGATCCTCGGACGCAAGCAGGATCGCCTGGGCGTGTTCCTCGAATGCCAGCGCCTGCTCGAACGACATCTCCGAGGACCGGTCGAGTGCACGCTTGATCATCGCCTGTGCCAACGGAGCGCCGGCAGCGAGCTCGGCTGCGACGGCGTCCACGGCTCTGTCGAGATCTTCGACAGCGACGACGGACGACACCAACCCGATGTCGAGTGCTTCCGCGGCACCGATGATCCTGCCCGTCAGTGCGAGATCGCGGGCCCTGGCGAGACCGACGAGTCTGGGCAGCAGCCAGGTGCCACCGAAGTCGAGTGTGAGCCCGCGTTTGACGAAGATCTCAGCGAAGCGGGCCCTGTCTGTTGCGATGACGATGTCGCACCCGATGGCCATGTTGAGCCCTGCTCCGACCGCGACACCGTCGACAGCTGCGATGGTTGGCTTTGTCAGCCGGTGCAGCGCTGTGACGGCTGTGGTGATCACGCGCATCCTGGCAGCGGTGTCGGCGGCACTCGGGGAACGGGTGCCCGGCTTGTTCATGTCGGCCCCCGCGCAGAAATCGCCGTCGCTTCCTCGCAGGACGAGCACCCGCTGGTTCGATGCCTCGAAATCGGCGAACGCATCAGCGAGTTCACCCCACGACGACGCGGGAACAGCGTTCCGCCGGCCGGGATTCGACATAGAGACGGTGCGGGTCGCGTCCGTATCAGCGATGGTGAGGAATGGCGGCATGACCGTCAGGCTAACCGCAACGGCGCAGCCAGAACAAGGAGGCGCTCGTGCGCTTTACCATCACTGCATGTCCGCGTCCCAACGATCCACACCCGATGGCTTCCCTTCGGACCTTTCCGGTCTCGACGACGAGGTGGTGCACCCCGTACAGCCGTATCAGGCAGTCAAGATCTACCAGTGCCCGGGATGTGAGTCCGCGATCGAAACCGGCGTTGGCCACCTCGTCATCATCCCGAGAGAGGCACCCGACCTGCGCAGACACTGGCATCGTGGTTGCTGGTTCAAGGAACGCCGACGGCTTGGATATCACAGGAATAGCTGACGGCTGACGGCTGACAGTCCGCAGCGGGAATCACCATGACGCAGGGCTGCTACGTGGCTGCTTCCGTGATCTCGCGGAGTTCACGCTTGAGATCGTTGATCTCGTCACGCAGCCGTGCGGCGTACTCGAACCGGAGCTCCACCGCCGCCTCGTTCATCTCTTCCTCGAGGCTCTGGATCAATCTCCGCAGGTCCGGCGTCGTCAGATCGAGGTTCTCCTTGCGGCGCAGTTCCCTGGCCCTCGTATCGACACTCGGTGCGTCGCCGCTTTGGATCAGGTCGAGGATATCTGACACCTTCTTACGGATCGTCTGAGGGTCGATGCCGTGTTCAGCGTTGAAATCCAACTGGCGCTTCCGCCTCCGGTTGGTCTCGTTGATCGCCTTGCGCATCGAATCCGTGACCTGGTCTGCGTACATGAGCACGAAACCGTCGACGTTACGCGCTGCCCTGCCGATCGTCTG
>JBDLIR010000401.1:0-2520 GCA_039714815.1 Actinomycetota bacterium
TCGCGCGTAGGAGACTTCCGTGAACAGCTCACACACAAGCGCAGTGGATCATCACAGCTTCCCCCTCCGACCTCGCTGCGCTCGGCCACCTCCCCCGTCCAAAGAGCCGAGGGAGGAGAAGAATGGCTTCCCCTCCGAACTCCGCTTTCCGACTTCCGACTTCCGGCTGTCGGCTGTCGGCTGTGAGCTGTGAGCTGTCGGCTGTCAGCTGTCTACTGTCTCCGCCCTCTCCGTCAGCGTCGCCCTGACCGCTTCGATGTCCCCCGGGCAGGTCTTGGACGCCTTCCAGTAGCACCAACCCGTGGGCAGGAAGAAGATCTGGAAGAACGAAAGGCCGAGGGCGAGGTTGAACGGCGCAGGAATCGTCTTGTTGAGGACCTGTGCCGTCACTGTTGTGAGCCCCGCACCTGCCGCACGTCCGACGCCGTTTATGAAGTTGCCGACACCGAACACCGTTGCACGGTGTTCGGGGACGTTCACGTCCGAGATCAGAGCGAACCAGTTCGGTGAATCCGCCGACGTCAGCGCAAGGGCGATGATCGCGGATACGAAGGCGAGCGCGACCCACGGGTTCGTGAAGATCGATGACAGCACCTCGCCGACGAGCGTGATCGTGCTGGCGCCCTCTGTGACCTCGAGGCCGCGCAGCGGTACCCAGAAGAACAGGAGGAAGAACGGTATCGCTCCGAGGATCCCGCCTGCAGACACGTAGGCGCGCCCGGAGAGGTTGTTGCGCTGCCAGCGATCCCCGATGTGGCCCGCAAGGATCGAGAACAAAGCACCCACGGAGAACATCGCAGCGAACAGGCCTCCCACTTGCTGGCCGGTGGCAGACGAGTACCCCTCGGCGATCACCTTCTCCTGGTACAGAAGCGGAACCCAGATCAACGACCCGTAGGCGATCTGGGCGGTGAGGCCCTGGAGGACGAGCCACCGGTTCGTGCGCACCTCGACCAGTTCGTGGAGTTGGGATGGGTCGATCTGATAGTCGTAGACCTCTTCTTCGTCGAAGAGCTCAGCGAGTTCAGGTTCCTTGAAGCCCCGCGGAGGATCGAACGCCGCGAGGAACAGCACCGAGAACGCGAGACCCGCGATGGCGATGATCAGGAACGGCGTCGATGAATCGACAGCGCCGGCCTGAGAAGCGAGCAGGCTCCCGATGAGCGTGCCGATGCCCTGGGAGAGGCCCCAGAACGACATCGCAAGGCCGCGTCTCGCCGGGGCGACGAAGTCGGAGATCACCGAGAACCCGACGGAGGCGATCGAGCCGAGCCCAACCCCGGCGACCACCTGGAAAGCGAACAGAGCGACGAACGAGTCGGTGAACGCGCTCGCGCCCATGGCTGCTGCCCAGACCAGCGTGCCCCACAGCAACAGCCTCTTGCGGTCCTGCTGGTCTGCGAGGTAACCCCACCCGACCGCGGTCACCGCCGTCATGAGGACCTGTGTCCCGGTGAGCACCCCGATCGCCGCTGTTCCCACACCGAACGAATCCCTCAACTGGGGGACCATCGACGGGATCAATGCAATGGCGGCATTGTCCAGCGAGGCAAGGATGACGAACACCACGATCGTGTAGACGACGTGCGCTGATCCGCCCCACCAGCGTGCATGTGTGGAGTTACCCATGTCGACATGGTCGCGGAAAGTGCGAGCCTATACGGGCGGTTCCCATGGTGGGTCCGCGTGGCTACGCTCACCGTGATGCGTCAGTACACCGACACGGGAGCGCCCGCCTGGGAGCCAGACGATGGTGCGATCGGCCGTGCCAACCTCACACGAGCCATGCGCCAGCACGGTTTCACCGACTTCAAGGACTTCCATCGTTGGAGCATCGGCGAGCCCGACGAGTTCTGGAAGTTCGTGATCGACGAACTCGAGATCGATTTCGTCCGTGCACCGTCGAGGATCAGGGGATCCGATGACCCCACAGATCCTCAGTGGCTCCCGGACGCTGGCTTCAACATCGTCACCTCGTGCCTCGATCACGACCCGGCCGCACCGGCGATCGTGATGGGTAGGACATCGGGGATCGAGACCGTGACCGTGGCTGATCTCACCTCGCGGATCGCGGGCTTTGCAGCAGGCTTCGCGGCGGCAGGGTTCGGCGTGGGTGACGCCGTAGCGATCGTGATGCCGATGAACATCGAGGCCGTGGTGGCTTATCTCGGGACGATCGCTGCCGGAGGTGTCGTCGTCTCGATAGCCGACTCGTTCGCCCCTCACGAGATTGCCACCCGCCTCGCCATCACATCGCCTGTCGCCGTCATCACACAGACGAGGGCGATCCGGGCGGGCAGGTCCCTGCCGATGTACGCCAAGTGCACTGAAGCAGGCCAGACGCCGTGCGTCGTCGTAGACGCCGGAGGAGGCGCGGAACTGCGCGACCAGGACGTGATGTGGGATGATTTCGTCGTCGCCGGCTCCGTGCTCGACCCTGTGCCACTCCCGGCCGCAGCACACACGAACATCCTGTTCTCCTCGGGCACGACAGGCGATCCAAAGGCGATCCCATGGACA
>JBDLIR010000402.1:0-2513 GCA_039714815.1 Actinomycetota bacterium
CACCGATCCCGCGATGAGCGCCCCAATTACCGCGATGATCACACTCAAGATGGCGAAGAGTTCGGCACCTGCGAACACACCGGTCGTACACGTACCGAGGCCTTCCGTGCACAGCCCCATCCCTGTGCCACCTGAAACCAAATCAACCAGAATCGCTCCGGGAACGGCAACGACCACCACGAGAAGGGCGAGAAGTATCCCGAGGACGATACGGACGAGAGTCATGTTCTCAGAGTACCCGTCCTGCTCGCATTGCTGAGCATTGCGCGGTGGTGTACGGTGCATCTTTGCGAGCGAAAAGGACACCGTGACCACCGATTACCCACCGTTCCATGTCGAGAGCTTCACGGATGACGAGCGCTCGATACTCGATCGGTACTTCTCCAACACCGACAAGCCCGTTTTTGCGATCTCCGGCCTGCCCGAAGTGGTCAAGGGGGCATTGTTCGCACGGTACTCACGGTCGCCGAAGTCAGTCAGACGCCTGTTTCTCGATGAGTTCGTAGACAGCGCCGCCGTTGCCGGCGCGTCCGAGTCAAGGGAGCCAGGCGATGCCGGCAGAGCGAAGGCCGAGTCGCTCTACGACCGTGTGTTCACCCAGTACGGTGACGATTCTGTCGCTCAGCTCGGAGGTGCTCACCTCGCCGTTGAGCAGGCGTCGAACATTCTCACGAAGGTCCTCGAATGGGGAAGGCTCGCCTCGTACCTCGAGCAGTCGACGAGATACATCTTCTACGACCAGACCCTCGGCGGGCGCTATCGATACCACATACCGAGCGAACTCTCCCAACACCCGCTCCACGACCGCTACACATCAGAACTCGACCATCTCTTCGACGTCTACTCACAAACCGTTGCCAAGCTGGTCACCTACTACGAGGCCATGTACCCAAGGGCCGACGGCGATTCTGCGTTCGTTTGGAGATCCACGATCCGGGCGAGAGCGTGCGACGACGCCAGAGGACTCCTCCCGGCGTCAACGACCTCGAACGTCGGCATCTTCGCCTCAGGCCAGGCGTACGAAGCTCTGCTGCTGCGCATGGCAGCTCACCCCTTGGACGAGGTCCGCTGGAACGCCGACCTCATGCTCAACGAACTGCGCACCGTCATCCCTTCGTTCATGAAGCGCGTCGATGTGCCAGATCGCGGAGGAGCCTGGACGAAGTACTTCGAGGATGTCCGAACATCGATGGGCACCCAGGCTTCCCTGCTCGAGCCCAAACCCGGAGCGCGGGCAACCGTCGACCTCGTCGAATGGGACCCCGACGGCGAACGCAAGGTGGCGGCGAGTGCCCTCTACCCCCATGTCAACATGTCCGAGCGCGACCTTCGTGCGATCGTGTGGCGGATGTCCGAGTCTCAGATCGATGACATCTTCTCCGCATACGTCGGGGACCGCACGAACCGCAGGCACAAGCCGGGGAGGGGGATGGAGCAGACGTTCTATCGATTCGACATCCTGTGCGACTACGGCATCTTCAGGGACCTCCAGCGTCACCGCATGCTGACGATCGACTGGCAGGCCCTCTCGCCAGCCAACGGGTTCGTGATGCCTGATCCGGTGGCGGACATCGGTGCTGAGGCACAATGGACGGACGCCATGGACGCCATGGCCGGTCTGTACAGTGACCTCGAATCAGCGATCTCGGCCGACGTGGCCCAGTACGTCATACCGTTCGCCTACAAGGTCCGGTTCTCGATGAATCTCAACGCCCGCGAGGCGTTCCACATGCTCGAACTCCGCACCCAGCAAGGCGGGCACCCCGACTACAGAGCCGTGTGCCAGCAGATGCACACGCAGATCCGCGATGTTGCAGGACACACCCGGATAGCAAGAGCGATGTCGTTCGTCGACCACAACGACTACAACCTCGGGCGACTCGAGACCGAGCGCCGCGCCGCAGCTAAACGGGCGGCACTCGGTGTTGAAGAACCCTCAGCCTGACAGCGGCATTCGCAACACGAGGTTGCCGTCCTCGACGGTCCAACTCGCTGATGCGATCAGGGAATAGTCGAAGAAGTCACGTTCGGCCCCCTCGATGAAGACCTTGCGAGCCTCGCCTTCGAGCGGAGGTATCCCCCGATCACGCACGGCCTGCGCTCTGGCTTCGAACCGTTTCAAGAATTCGTCCATGTCCAGTTTCGCCACCGTATCTCCTCTCGATATCACTGAGAGGCTAGACCGGTGAGAGAGCTTCGGAGCTACCCTTCCTGTGATGGCCTCAACGCGTCTCATATTCATCACGGGGAAGGGCGGGACGGGAAAGTCCGCCGTGACCGCCGCGATGGCAACGGCAAGGGCGCGCCAGGGCGAATCCGTACTCGCCATCGACATGGCAACGAGCCCGGGGCTTGCAGCACATCTCGGGTCGCGTCCTCTCACCTATCAGCCGGCCGAGGTACGTGACGGTCTCTTTGCGATGACCATCGACCGGGCAGCCGCCCTCGACGAGTATCTCAAGCTGCAACTCCACGTCCCGAGAGGTGCACCTACGAAACAGATCGCATCGGCG
>JBDLIR010000403.1:0-2499 GCA_039714815.1 Actinomycetota bacterium
CACCGTCGTATCGTTCTCACTCACGGATCCGGGCACGACACGGCCTCCGAGCCGGAGCCTCGCATCGTCTGGCTCCCGTGCTTGGAGTTCGGCGGGCGTGTTGAAGTACACGAGCGAGGAACTCAGGTTGACCATCAAGAAGCCAAGGACTCCGATGATCACGATCGCCGGGATCACGAAGCGGGCATATCTCCTCATGCCTGTTCAGCCAGCTTTCGTCGGGCCTTCGTGATCCGCACCGCAACGGAGGTGGTGAACGCCACGAGCGACGCGTAGGTCAGCCCGTAGGCGAGAAGCACCCAGTTCCACTCGACCGATGGATCCATCAGGCACCCCCCGTGAGGTCTGGAGCGACGACGGCATCGCCGGCCGCCGGCCCTCGATGGGACTGTTCCTGTATCAAGATCTCATCCTCGAGGCGTGCCAGTTCGATCCGCTTGATCATCATCGCCATGTACATGACGGTGAAACTCGCAACGGCGATGAGCAAGGTGACGACCATCGATGTATCCATCTCCGGCCCTTCTGGCCTGATGATCGTTGGCGCCTGGTGGAGCGATCGCCACCAGATGACGGAGAAGTGGACGAGCGGCACCTGGATGATCGCGACGACACCGAGGATCGAGGCTCGCTTGGCCCTGGCATCGAGGTTGTCTGTGGTGCGGCGGAGCGCTAGATAGCCGAGATACACGAAGAACATGATCGCTGTCAAGGTGAGCCTCGGTTCCCAGGTCCACCACACGCCCCATGTCGGCTTGGCCCATGTCATGCCCAGCAAGATGGCAAGGCCTGTGAAGAACACGCCGATCTCGGCTGAAGCGTGCGCCCTGCGGTCCCAGGCAAGATCCTTCTTCCACAGGTACATTGCTGATGCGAGCATCGTGACGCCGAACGCGAGGTACGCAAGCCAGGCCGAAGGCACATGCACGTACATGATGCGTGAAAGCTGGCCCTGGACGACGTCAGGCGACACCGTCATCGCAGCGACGAACGTGACAAGCCCCGCCACAGCCATCACGACCCACGGCCACACCGATGAAGGATTCAGTTCGCTCTGCTCGGGCGATGTCATTCAGACTCCTGAAGTGGGCGTGCAGACAGGACCCCTGCGACCGCAAGCAACAGGGTCACCACGGTCATCATGAGTATCCATGCAAGGCTACTGCGGCCGAAGCGCAAGGCTTCGAACATTTGCGAGGCTCCGATGAGCAACGGAACCGACAGCGGGGCGACGAGGAGCGGCACGAGCGCTGCAGCAGAACGGCCGGTTGAGACGATGCCGGCAGCGAGGGTTCCGAGCAGCGACAGCCCCGCTGCGACCAGGACGATCGCGAGCGGCATCCATCCGAATCCGACGAGAGGAACGTCGTACAACGCGATCGTGACGACCACGAGCACGGCTTCGAAGACCACGAGGAGCAGGAAGCTCGCCAGTGATCGTCCAACGTACGCGGCGGCAGGGTCGATCCCTGACAGGGCGACGAGATCTCGCTGTGGCTGTGTCTCTGTGTTGGTCTGCCTGATCGCGATCAGCACACCGAACAGCATGACGATGACCCAGAACATCCCCAGTCCGATCGCTTCGAGCGTCTTCGTGTTCGTCCCGATCGCGAGAGGTACGAGCAGGAGGGCGATCGCGCCGAACGGGAGCGTGACCCACAGCACCTCGCCCGATCGTCTCTCTCGCAGAAGGTCCCTGCGGGTGATCGTGAAGACCTGAGTCCAGAACCCCGTCATGACAGGCTCCCGCCTGCGATCTCTCTGAACTCGGTCGCGACGTTCATCACCCGCTCCTTGTCATGGGACACGAGGATGGCAGCGCCCCCGGCGTCGAGCGTGCGGCCGACGAGGGCGTCGACCAGGTCGACAGCATCGGCATCGAGGGCAGAGTGGGGTTCATCGAGGAGCAGGAGGTCTGGTTTGGTCATGAGCACGCGGGCAAACTCTGCCCGGCGTTGCATGCCGTGGCTGCACACCTCGGCCCTGCGGTCCGCGGCGCCCGCAAGCCCGACAGCGGTGAGCGACCTGTGGGCCTCTGCCTGATCGATCCCCATGGCGTGAGCGACGAAGCCGAGGTTCTCTGCGAGGGTCATCTCCGGGTAGAGGCCGGGGGTGTGGCCGACGTAGCCGATCCTGGTGCGGATGTCGTATCGATCGTCGGTTGCCACGTCGACGCCGAATACCCGTGCAGCACCGGCCGCTGGCTTGATGAGCGTGGCGATGAGGCGCAGAAGGGTGGTCTTGCCCGCACCGTTTCCACCGAAGATCCCGATCGCGTCACCTGGTTCGATGGACAGGGTCACATCACGGAGGATGTGGGTTGCGCCGACGCGCACAGACACTGACTCGAGGTCGACGATCGGCATGGTTCCTGACACGGGTGGAAGTGTATTGGAGGGAAGATGCCAGATGCCAGATGCCAGATGCCAGACACCAGACACCAGACACCAGACACCAGAATGTCTCTTCTCTGGTATCTGGAAGCGAGCCCGCGAGCGA
>JBDLIR010000404.1:0-2499 GCA_039714815.1 Actinomycetota bacterium
AGGAAGCTGATCGAGGCGGTCTGGCGATCGTTACGCGTTGGAGGCAAGCTGATCATCCTCGACACGTTCTCCCCTCATCGTGGTCAGCGTGCCATCGCCATGGACCAGCTGACCGACGATCTCCTACACGCCACACGCCACCAGCTCGTCGTGTCTGATGTCGCGTCGCTCAAGAGCCCCCACTCACCGATGAGAAACATCGGAGTTCTCACCTTCACGAAGATCGGAGTGCCAACGACATGGTGAACAAGATTCCGCCCGTCGTCGTAATCGCCAACGACTCGGTACCCGGCAGCTCCCTGCCGACCGCCGCACCGGGACTTCGAGCCTTCGGCATAGCAGAAGGACTCCGCTCCCACGGTCTCGATGTTGAGATCCTTGTCGACCGCGGCCCCCAGAAGCGCATTTGGAAGGATGACATACCCGTACCAACGCAACCAGGAACCGTCAGTCTTCCCCCATCGAAGTTCATGACGTTCCTCGTCTCACGCGCGCCGGTCACCGTGATCATTACGAACAGCAATCAGGTCGACCACCTTCAGCCGTCAACCGGAGTCAAGTATGTCCTTGATTTCTTCGCCCCGAAGATGCTCGAACTCGCATATCAGCACGGCGATCAGTACCCCACAGAGGGACTCACCAAGCTTCGGGAACGCAAGTTGCGAGCGATCGAGCTCGCCGATGCCTTCATCGTCAACGGAAAGAAGAAGGTTCCCTACTTCCTGGCGTGGCTGCTCCAGACACAGAGAGACATACGCAGGGTTCCTCTCGAAGTCGTGAACATGCCGATGCCGAACCACTTCCGGGACACAGAGGCGCACGACAAGATTCGTTTCGGTATGGCCGGATACCTCCAAGGGTGGAGCAAACCCGCCGCATGGCTCGAGACGGTTCTGCAGTATGTGGATCGCGGGGAAGCGACCTTGGATGTGCTGATCCCCGAACACTGGGGACAAGCGAACGCAGATCTTGAAAGCGACCAGCTCAGGACTCTGCTGCAAACCGAAGGCGTGACACAGCACGGAATCATGACCTTCTCCGAGTACCAAGCGTTCGTGTCGCAGATGGATGTGATCCTCGATGTCTTCGATCACACACGCGAACGGGAGTACGCCATGGTCACGCGAACCGTGAGCGCTATCGCGTGCGGGAGGCCTGTAGTACATCCGGGGTTCACCGAGGTGTCGCCCCTCATAAGCCAACACGACGCAGGCTGGCTCGTCGATCCCAGAGAGCCTGACGGGATCAAGAACACGTTCGACGCGATAGTCGCCAACCGCTCCGAAATCGACGAAAAAGCACAGAACGCCCGCCGGATGTGGAACCAGACGTTCAACCCGACGCAGGCTACGAGACCACTCGTGAGGCTTCTCACGTCACTCTGGCAGTGATATGACCAGTACCTTCATAGCTCTCACGCCCACCTACAAGCCTGTTGGAGGCGTGGTCAAGGTCTTCGACTACGTCAACCATGCGCGCGACCGCGGCATGCCGGTGCGGATACACTGCCCGGACGAGTTCGATGAGGAGCTTCCCCTCTTCCAATCGGACCGCTTCGCCCCACTCCTCGAGGATGCCCGGGTGACATTCGAACGGGGAATGAGACTCGGGCCGGAGATGGAGGACATCGTGTTCTTCTCCTGGCCGACACACTGGCAGGACATCGCTCCTCGCTTGCCACGGGGCATGTCGCACGAGCGGGTTGTCCACATCATTCAGAACGTCCGACATGCAAACCCGAAGTGGATACGCGGATACGCCACCCGCCTACTCGCCAGGCCGATGTCGCGAATCCTGATCGTGCCACAGGTGCTGGAGGTCGTCACACCGTATCTCCACCCGGACTCGCTCAGCGAAGTG
This sequence comes from Actinomycetota bacterium, assembly GCA_039714815.1. Lineage (GTDB taxonomy): Bacteria > Actinomycetota > Acidimicrobiia > Spongiisociales > UBA5794 > JAMBLL01. Next base: position 1,861 of record JBDLIR010000404.1, read on the forward strand.
ATTCTCGAAGGTCACGACTGGCCGTACTTCTCGAAGCAGCGGACCGGAGGCATCGACAGCCCGCTGCGGGTCGCCTATACGACATGGAAATCAGATGTCGGTATCGAGGTCGAGAATCGTCTCGGACACGACGAACGGTTCGAGTTCAGGTCCATTCGAAGCACCGTCGGGTGGCCTGCGCTACGGGAGCTGTACCACTGGTCGGACGTCTTCCTCGCAACACCGTTGCCTGAAGAGGGCTTCTACCTCCCCGGGTTGGAAGCGATGGCCGCAGGAGCACTCGTCATCACCTCAGACGCGGGCGGCAACCGGGCCTACTGCCACTTCGGAGAGAACTGCCTCGAAGTACAGATGGAGTCCCCCGATTCGTATGTGTCCGCTCTCGAGAGTCTGGCAGATACCTCTGATCTCGACATCGCAGCCATGAGGGATTCCGCCTATGTAACGCTTGGAGCACACACCTTGGAAGCCGAATCAGCCGCGTTCGACGGCTTCCTCGACACGGTGGAGCAGAGAAGCAGCCAAGCTCCTCGGTGATCCGCTCGAATCTGGATCCAGAAGACCGCTCCACCCGCGAGGGTGCTTCACTCGTGCACTCTCTACCATCGTCTCCATGATTCATATGTGTGAACCGATAGC
>JBDLIR010000405.1:0-2492 GCA_039714815.1 Actinomycetota bacterium
TGGTCCAAGCTTCCTATCTATCTCACGGTTGGCGTCATCGTCACCCTGGGGACGATCCCTTCGCTCGGGGTGTTGGTCAATTCGCTGCGCGAGCCGAGTTCGATTCGCGCTGACGGCTGGTGGACCGTTGTTGGGGAGGTCTTCAACTCTGCGACGTGGACTCTGGAGAACTACCGTGTCGTTCTCGACGAGGGGTTCGGCAATGCGTTCGCCAACACCCTCGCGGTGAGTATTCCATCGGTTGTGATCCCGATCACCATCGCCGCGTTTGCAGCGTACGCGTTCGCGTGGATGCACTTCCCAGGGCGGAACCTGCTCTTCGTGACCGTCGTCGGCCTGATGGTGGTGCCGCTCCAGATGGCACTGATCCCGATTCTCCGTGTGTACACCGCCATCGGCGTCACGGGGACATATCCGGCCGTGTGGCTGGCACATGCAGGCTTCGGCTTGCCTCTGGCTGTCTACCTGTTACGGAACTACATGGGATCCTTACCGTCTTCGATCATCGAATCGGCGACCATAGACGGCGCCGACCACTTCAAGATCTTTGCGAAGCTGATCGTTCCTCTCTCGGTACCGGTGCTGGCCTCGTTTGCGATCTTCCAGTTCCTCTGGGTGTGGAACGATTTCCTCGTGGCCCTGGTCTTCTTGGGGATCGATCCCGAGGTTCGTGTGCTGACCGTCGAGCTTGCAGATCTGGCAGGGCGCGGAGAGGGTGCACTCAACCTGCTGCCCGCTGCTGCGTTCGTCACGATGGTCCTCCCGCTTGCGGTCTTCTTCGGACTCCAGCGCTTCTTCGTCCGAGGCCTGACTGCGGGATCCGTGAAGGGATAGATGGCACCGGAAGCGCCAGACAGATCCCACAACGACGAACTGAAGAAGCGCAACTGGCTCGCGATTGCCGTCGCGACCGTTGTCATGGCTTTCAGCTACTTCTCGTATGCGTCGTCGTTCGCGACGCTCGACGACGGCAGCGTCTCGATCAATCCGGCACTTGTCGGCATCGGCTTGGTCCTGGCACCGTTCGTCTTCGTGATCCTCGCGTTCGTCTCCCGAAATCCGAAGGCGCCCAAGCGAGTGCTGCACTCCATGGTTCTCCTGCTTGGCCTTGGCCTCACGGTCGGGCTGCTTGCACCGGTGCTTGGGGCGACGGCAGCCTTTGCGGGCGGGGCGACCCTGTGTCTGAACCCGCCGCATGCCAATGATGTGTACAAGTGGCGCATCGGAGCGTCCGTGCTCACCGTCGTCTACACCTTCATATTGCTCGTAACGGCGACCCCCGCCGGGGTGTTCTCGGGTGGCCTGCTCCCGTTGCTCATGGTCGGGTTCGCCGACGAGTACTCGACCTGGGCCTACGCGAAGAGAACAGCTGTGAGCTGACAGCTGACAGCCGAGCGGTCTGAGAGCGCAGCGATTCTCTCGTTCCGCCTGTATGTTTGTGAGATATCACCCTGGGGAGGCGAGGATGGGGACGCTCGGAGGTGACGGGAGGGCGACTGTCGTTGCCGGTATCGCGGCTGTGTCGTTCTTGGTCTTTGCGTTTTTCTTCTTCCAGCGAGTGGACCGCGAGCCAACCGAGGTCGGGACGGGTGTCGATGAAATTTCGCTTTCCGAGGCAGTCGCTGCCGGTGACGTCGACCTCGCTCGGACACTTCTGGAAGGCGGGTCTGAACCCGACGAGCCGCTGGTGCAGGGTTTCACGCCGTTGATGCGGGCTGTGATCCGCGATGACACCCAGATGATCGAGCTGCTTGTCGATGCCGGCGCCGATTTCGAGGCCACAGCCCTCGAGGGCTTGACCCCGCTGCACGTCGCGGCGGAAGCCGGCGCGGCCGATGCCGTCGGCCGGCTTCTCGAAGCCGGCGCCGACCCGGGAGTGCGATCGCACAACGGGATGAACACGCTCGAGCACGCCGCGGCTTCCGGCAGCGCCGATGTCATCGTGATCATTGCTGCCACCGGCGTCAACCTGGATGCTCGGTCAGGAATCATCACCCAGGGACATGGCTATCCGGTGGACGAGGGGTCAACCGCGCTGGGGATCGCCGCCAGAGCAGGGAACGTCGATGCGATCGCCGCGCTGCTCGACGCTGGTGCGAGCATCGATGCTCCCTCGCGAACGGGTCACACTCCTCTACTTATGGCGATATTCACCGGGCAGCCGCCGGAGGTCATCTCGCTTCTGCTCGGTGCCGGCGCCGACCCGACGGTGACGGCAGCGTGTCGAACCAGATGTTCTTATGACGAAGGCGACGCCCTCACATGGGCCCGACGCATCGGTGACCCGGACACCATCCCACTCATCGCAGCAGCACTGGGGCGCCGCTGAACGATCGCTGTGATCGTCTCACCCTGAGGATGATGTGCTGTGGACCTCGCTACCCTTGCGCCTGCGCCGGGGTAGCTCAGGGGTAGAGCAACGCACTCGTAATGCGTAGGCCGCGGGTTCGAATCCCGCCTCCGGCTCGCTGCTCGCTGCGCTCGCGGACCCT
>JBDLIR010000406.1:0-2484 GCA_039714815.1 Actinomycetota bacterium
CCCGTGAATCGAATCTGAATGTCGATCGGCGGAGCAGCACGAGAAGCGCGACGGTGAACACGAGGAGATCGAAGAACGGATAGATGGCACCGATCACCCGCTCGACGGGCGACAGATCCCCGAAGTCCTGCATGACATCGGAGATGAAGTAGACCCAGACCAGGGCCCCAATGGATACGGCACCGATCAGGCCGTCGATGACCATCCTCCACCGCTGGAGCGTGGAACCCTGCGTGTGCGGCAGGGCGGCGAAGCCACCGATCATCAGGGCGTAGGCGGCGAAGAAGAACAGGTCCGTCCATCCGAACGCCGGAGCATCGCCAGCGATCACGAATACGGCGGCAACACTGAACACGCCACCGGCGGCGGCGAGGAGCCCTGCGCCCACGAGGGACCATGCGAGGCGTTCCTGCCCATCGAGAGCGGCTGCGTTCCTCAGCATCAGGAGCCCGGAGATCGTCGTGGCGCCGAAGACACTCGACACGCCAACGATGTCGACGAGGTCCGACTCGCCCAGGACCGTGATCGTCCCGCTCACCGCGAGGAACGCGAACATCGCGAAAGCAGCCGGCCCGAATTGGAGGTCCGGCCGGTCTTCGGATCGCGCAGAACGCAACGACGGGCTCATCACCCAGATATCGGCGGTTCTCTGCGTTCAGTGAAGGAACTTCGGGCGGTCAGGACACCAGGTCGACCGGGCCACCCATCGGGACAACGAGGTCCGGAGTGTGACGGGCGAGAGAATCCATGAACCGCTCGAGGTGGTCCTCGGAGTGGTACAGGGTGTTGGTGAAACGTATGCCATCCATGCCGATGGGGACGGCCGGGAATCCGGACACGTTCACGTAGAAACCGTCTGTCATCATCCGACGAGCCAGCTCCAGGGCTCCATGGGGTGACCCCACACGGACGAACCACAGCGGCGTCCGTTCCAGGGATACTGCAGGGAGCTGGTACTGGACGAAGCGGTCGCGGACGTAGTCGATGTGCGACATGAGTTCGCTCTCGAGCGCGTCCCGCTCGTCCGAGAGGTGGATGTCTGCTGCGGCGACGGCCGCCCCAAGCTCCGCAGGGTGAAGTGGGCCGGAGAAGGTGAACGTTGCACCCGCGAGCAACACCTGCTCGGCCATCTCGCTGTTCGGCATCACCAGGACCGACCCGCCTGCACCCCAGGACTTGGCGAGTGAACCGATGACGATCATTCGTTCATGGAGCGGCGCCTCGGTGAGCACATGTCCCCTGCCGTGGACGCCGCGCCAGCCGACGCCGTGAGCGTCGTCGAAATAGACATGGAAGTTCGGATACGCATCGAGCAGTTCGACGACCTCGGCCACCGGTGCCGTGTCACCGAACATCGAGTAGACGCCGTCGGCGAGATACCAGACATGTCGATGATCCCCTGCCGACTCCTCGAGCTGTTCGCGAAGCGTGTCGATGTCGTTGTGCGGCAGATTTGCGGTCGCGGCACCGAGTCCACGCAGTGCGTGGACGGTCAGGTGGATCGAGGCGTGGACCTGATGATCGAGAAGCACGAGATCGCCTGGTCCCACGAGAACAGGGAGAACGGAGAGATGACCAAGAGTCGTGGTCGTCGGAACCAGGACGGTTCCACCGAAGATCTGCTCGAGCTTCGCCTCCAGCTCCGTGTACAGATCGACCGACGTGTAGGCGGTGGATGACGAGAACACGGAACCGTACTGCTCGATCGCGCTGATGGCTCCGGCCTTCAGGCGGTCATCGACGTTGAGCCCGAGATACGCGCACGATCCGAAGTTGACGAGCTTCGTCCCGTCAATCGTGATGGTCTCCCCTGTGGGAGATTGATCCTCGACACGGATCCGAATCAGCCCGCTCGAAATCGCAAGGTCCATCTGGGCCCTGACGAGTTGAAGCGCCTCCTCACGATGCGCTGCGACGTCCGCGTCCATTTCGATGCCTCCATGGATCCACCACGGGATCTGCGTCCAATCCCCGGCCTACCGTGTTGGGGAGCATATCGAAAAGCACCGGGCGAGGCGCGGATTCGTCCCGATTCTCGAATCGACCAGGCGTGATGGCGTGGGCCATGAACTCTGCTGGATTCACCGTCGACGCACACCGGTAGGGTGGGAGACGAACACCGGCATCTATCTGAATAGGGAGGATCCGATGCGTTCACTCTTCCACAAGCGGTTCAGCCTCGTGGTCGCCGCCGCTACAGCAGTACTGCTGCTCATCCCCGCCGCAGCGCTGTCGTCAGCCGGCCATGACGAGGGAGCGATGACCGTCGCCGACGTCGAATTCATCGGGGAAGTCATCGTGTCGACAGGCGAGGAGTTCGGCGGCACCGAGATCGGTGGATTGTCGAGCATCACGTTCGACGAGAGTCGGCAGGTGTACTACACGGTCTCTGATGACCAGGGCAATCGCCCGACCGGAGATCCTGTTCGCTACTACACGGTCGAGATCGATTTCGCGGACGGTTCCTTGGATCCCGGAGACGTC
>JBDLIR010000407.1:0-2479 GCA_039714815.1 Actinomycetota bacterium
CCTGGTCTCCTACCTGGACCTGTTTGACACGGAAGCTGTCGATCTGGGGCGGCAACGCGATAACCGTCGTGGTCGCTGATACCGTCGTGGTCGTGGCTACATCGGACGCATCGCCGGAGTTGTCCGATGTGGTGCATGCCGAAAGGATCAGTGCAATGATGAGGACAGGTATGGCTCGCATCCCGTCAACCTAGCCGTGACCGCCCGATACACCGACATTCGCGTCGTCGGTTGACACGGCTCAGTCAAGTACCGTTGGTGCATGGCTTCAGAAGTGATCGCATACGTGGCAGTCAGCCTTGATGGATACATCGCCGGGGATGGAGGCACGGTCGACTTCCTCGAAGAATTCGGCTCTCAGGAGTACGACTTCCATGGGTTCTTCAGCAGTGTCGGTGCCGTTGTCATGGGAAGCACGACCTACGAGCAGATCCTTGGCTGGGGATGGCCGTACGGAGACAAGCCAGGGTTGGTGTTGACTTCGAGAGATATCGGCGTCGCCGAAGGTGCCGACATCACTTTCTCGTCCGCACCGACGGGCGCGGCGATCCGGGACTATGCCGCAACGTTTGATGAGCGTCTGTGGGTCGTAGGTGGAGGCAAGGTCATCACTGATGCCTTGCAGGCCGGAGCGATCGACACGCTCGAGATGTATGTGATGCCCGTGGCGCTGGGTTCGGGTGTGCCCTTGTTCTCGTCCGCATACAGCGGGCCACTCGAACTCGCCGAGTCCCGGGCCTTCAGTAACAGCGTCACGAAACTCGTCTACTCAACCCCCTGATCGGCACCGGCTCTGGCAGTGCCTCGATGCGAGTTCCACCTGTTCAGCGAGGGCTCGGGGAGATACGATGACAGTGAGAGGCACGCGAGAAAGGAGAGTGTGGTGCTTACTGACTGGAGTCGACTCTCCGATGATCTCGGCCCAGAGAAGATCACGCTGCTGAAGAACCCGGACATCGGACTCGAGGCGATCGTCGTGGTGGACAACACGGCCGCTGGACCGGCGGTCGGCGGAATCCGCATGGCCACCGACATCACCGTTGAGGAGATATTCCGACTGGCACGCGCCATGACGTTCAAGAACACCGCAGCGGGCCTTCCCCACGGTGGAGGGAAGGCGGGCATCATCGCGAATCCCGCCATGCCAGATCACGAGAAGGAACGATTGATCCGCGCGTTTGCGAACGCGATCCGTGACATGACTGACTACATCCCTGGACCAGACATGGGAACCACTGAGGCGAGCATGGCCCAGATCCATGACGAGATCGGTCGTGCCATCGGACTCCCCGCAGTGCTCGGGGGCATCCCGCTCGACACGCTCGGAGCAACAGCATTCGGTGTCGTCGTCGCAGCGCAGGTTGCTGAGGATTTCGGGATCGTCAGGGTTGACGGCGCCCGAGTCGTGATCGAGGGGTTCGGTGCCGTGGGGACACACACCGCGCGATTGTTCTCAGAGCGTGGGGCAAAGGTCATCACCGTTTCCGACAGCCGCGGCGCAGTCACGAACCCGGACGGTCTCGACGTCGAGAAACTCATCGTGTTCAAGCACGAGGGCAGCCCCGTCCACCTGTTCCCGGGCGGTATGGAAATCCCGGCAAGCGAACTGGTCACGACCGACTGCGACATCTGGGTTCCGGCGGCACGTCCGGACACGTTCACGAAGGACAACGCCCCCGGCGTCAGGGCGCGCCTGATCGTCCAGGGAGCGAATATCCCTGCTACGCCCGAAGCCGAAACCATATTTCACGAGCGCGGCATCGTCGTCGTTCCTGACTTCATAGCGAACGCCGGAGGTGTGATCTGCGGAGCGGTCGAGTACGGCGGAGGGACGCAGCGTCAAGCGTTCGACATGATCGAGACCAAGATCCGGGACAACACCCGCGAGGTTCTCGAGTTGTCGGCTACGAAGGGCCTGGAACCCCGCCTCGTAGCGATGGAAATGACCGAGCGGCGACTGCGCGAGGAGATGGGATACCGCCGGTCCTTCTGAGGACCATTACAGGTCTCCCCGAACTCCTGGTTGCCGTGACACACCCGCAGATCGGCCCGGCAGCCCTGCAGGATTGATCGCGGACTATCCGTCAGTGGTGTGCACCACCGCGGGACCGGTGCCGGTGCTGCCGGGAGTAGTCGGGTCGAGGGAGATCCACACCTCGGGGAAGTCGTTGCGCGCGATGCCTACGGTGAGTTCAACACGGCTCGGGTCGGCGAATGTGCCTGCAGAGATGTGCTGGTGACCCTTGGAGAACCAGAGTTGATACACGAAACCTTCCGGGGCAGGCTCGAGGTCGCTCGCTTCGAGGACGAGCCGCGTGCCGGCAGCCGTGTTCCAGCCAGCCAGGACCGCTGATGCTGTTGGGCTGACATCGGTCCCAGCAAGCGTGGTTTCCCAGTCAGGCGCTGGTGTTCTTGACGCCATGGCGAACACACCGACGACCAGAATCAGCACCGCTGCAGCCGACCCGAACAGCGCGGC
>JBDLIR010000408.1:0-2476 GCA_039714815.1 Actinomycetota bacterium
TCGGTCAAGGCATCAAATTGATCGCACATATCCTCTGCGAGTGAGGTGAGAGCCGCCTCGGCGAGGGCGGCCTTGCCGGCGAAGTGGTGGTAGAAGCTGCCTTGGCCGACCCCGCTAGCGCTTTGGATCTGTGCGGGGCTGGTGGCTTCATATCCCTGTGCGGACAGCAGGTTCTTCGTGGTGTCGATCAGTGACTCCCGTGCGCTCATGTGCGGATCCGTTCTATGCGTGGGAACCTCCGAACGATGTCATCGGCGGGTCGTACCGCGTCGATGGCGTCGAGTCCTTCGCCCGCCCAGACGACACGGAAGGTCATGTCCGATTGCTCGACCGCTTCTGTGTATCGAGCAACCAGCGGTTCGACAGCGGTGCGCAACTCATCTTCTCTCCCCACCCATTCGTCGGTGAACTCCGTGCGGATGCAGCGGCCGTCGTATTGGGCAGGCCATTCCGGTCCCCTGACGAGGTCGTAGACAATGCATCGCAGCGTGTCATCGCCGTTTGATTCGACGAGGCGTTGCTTCGCCTCTGGCACGTCGGATGCTTCCTCGGTGGCATAGAACGCGGTGCCAAGGGCAACGCCGGAAGCACCGAGTGCTCTGGCAGCCTCGTAACCGCGTCGGTCGGAGATGCCGCCTGCGGCCACGAGCGCGACGTCGGGGATCGCAGCGCTGATTGCAGGAAGCAATCCGAACAGCGAGCGACCTGACCGGCCATGGCCGCCGGCTTCGCTGCCCTGGGCGACGATCACATCGGCCCCTGCATCGGCTGCGACGATGGCTTCGGCCACGTTGCTGACCTGACAGATCACTGCCGCACCCGAGGCATGGATGGCCGGAATATGAGGACTCGGATCTCCGAAGGACATCCACATTGCTGCGGGCTCGTGTGCGAGTGCCGCATCAAGGACGCCGTCAGCCATGCTCCACGTGATGAGACCAATACCGACATCGGCATCACCAACGGCGATCATCTCACGGGTGATCCAGTCCGGATCGCCGTAGCCGCCACCGAGAATCCCGAACCCCCCGCTGTCCGTGACGGCCTTCGCCAAAGCACCTCCGGCGACTGCGGCCATAGGAGCAAGTAACACCGGACGCTCAATGTCCAGGATGTCACAGAGATACTCGGGTGAGCTGCCTCGAAGTTGGTTCGTCATGCTCTTTGGCTCCTTGGCAAGTGCTCGTCGAATGCCATCGTTGGCTGACCATCGTTGGCTGACCATCGTTCGAAGTGTACCTAGTAGTATGTACAGCTGCAAATTCCGGTCACGGCGCAAGGCTTCTACCGGCTGATCCCGGTAAAGCAGAGAAGACGGCCAACCCCGCTACGCGAGAAAACCCTCGGCACATGTAGGAATCTCAACGGCTTTCTTCGTAGCGGAGGCAGGATTTGAACCATCCGCACCGAACACCCGGCGACTGGACGCTCCGACCACGAGGATTGTGGTCCAGCCAGTCGGCAGAAGACAGCGGGAGCGAAGCGAACCGGCTCGAAATCGACCTTCGGATGGAGAAGGTCGCACGTTCACAACGCGAGAAAACCGTTGAGACATGTAGGAATCTCAACGGCTTTCTTCGTAGCGGGGGCAGGATTTGAACCTGCGACCTTCGGGTTATGAGCCCGAGAAGACCGCTCCGGCTGACCTGGGGAAACCCGTGAAGTGCCCTTCCTGACTGGCTTTTCGCCTCTCAACACTTCCCACTGTTTCCCGTCCCATCCCACCCTCTCGCGCGATGGACGCGCGATGGAGGGACTCCCGGTCGAAGTCGACGACTGACCCACACGTAGAGACTTCCTGCTTCCAACAGGTAGGGCTGCGTACCCATAACGGCGATCATCTGCGCTGAGCCCATGGCTGGCTGGGAGGGATGATGTGGGCGTTCGATGTGGCTCGCGCGATGCGTCAGCGTTGGTGCATCTTGAATCCGACAATCTCGAAGTCGAGAAGCTCGACGAGTCGGCTGAACACTCCCGGATGGTTGGCTCGTCGGGACCCTGGTGGTGGCTGTCCTGTGTGAGGGTCTGGTATCCGGTGTTGGGTGCTTGCCCTCGGAGGAGTTGGCCTCCGAACGAGTTGGCGAGTACGGCGGTGACCGATGAGATCATCGCGATCATGGCCCAGACGGGACTGACGAGGCCGGTGATCGCTGCGGTGACTCCAATGTCGGCTTGGGTGAGGGCGGGAGCGTCGTTGATGCCGTCGCCGACCATCATCACCCGTCTCACGCCTTCCTGCAGTCGGTGGACCTTCCTGCAGTTGACGGACCCGGGCGGCTTTCTCGTTGGGGGGGACTTCGGCGACGACGTGCGGCATCACTCGTCGAGCTGCCTCGGAGCGAAACGCTCCAGGACGACTTTCAGGGTTTCGATCTGATGGGCGCCACGCGATCGTCCGCCGGACGCGCGATCACAACCTTGGCCGATCGGTCGAGCAGGGCCTCCGTCGCCTCGGACCACGGGGCGGTCTTCGTGG
>JBDLIR010000409.1:0-2473 GCA_039714815.1 Actinomycetota bacterium
ATGACGTCGTGGTTTGCTGCTTCCTTGATCACGGCGTCGAGGGAACCGCTGACGGTCACCGCAAGCACCGATCCGTCATTGCGTGACGCGGTTGAACGTACCCCTTCCAGACTGGCGAATACGGAGTCGTCGACTGCGGTCGCGAACTGGATCGTCACGGTCGAGCGAGCCTTTGTCTTGAATGCCTCAACGGAGTCGACGGCGACGAGATGGCTCTCACGAACGATCCCGACGCGATCTGCGATCCTGTCGACTTCGGGGAGTATGTGCGAGGAGAGGAACACGGTCCGCCCCTCGGCGCGGACCTCGTTGATGAGGGCCTGGAACTCCTGCTGCATGAGCGGGTCAAGTCCCGATGTCGGTTCGTCGAGGATCAGGAGTTCGGGTTCGTGCATGAACGCGTTGACCACGCCCACCTTCTGACGGTTCCCCGACGAGTAGTCTCTGATCCTGCGGTCGAGATCGAGTTCGAACCGCTCCGCAAGGGACACCATGGCTCGCTTCGCATCGACCTTGCGCAGGTTGGAGAAGTAGGTGAGGAATTCCCGTGCGGTCATGGTGTCGTACATCGAGAGGTCACCTGGCAGGTAGCCGGTGCGGCGCCTGATCTGCAACGAGTCCTTGATTATGTCGAGTCCGAGGACCCTGCCAGAGCCCCGTGTCGGGAACAGGAAGTTCAGGAGGGTTCTGATCGTGGTCGACTTCCCCGCACCGTTGGGTCCGATGTACCCGAACACCTCACCCTCTTGAACCTGAAGGTCGAGGTTGGTGATGCCAGGCGAGGTTCCGTAGAACTTCGTAAGCCCTGAGGTTTCGATCGCGATGCCCATGGAGACTCCGTTCGTGTCCTGGGAGGGTAGCGACAGCCCGAGCGCGAGGCGGTACCGAGAAGATGCGCGGATAGGTGGTGCCGGACAAGAACGAGCACAGAGCCGAGAGCACAGAAGAGAGCCGTCAGGCATCAGCCGTCAGCCGTCAGCAGAGCACAGAACACAGACGGAATTCCGAATTCGGAAAGCGGAAAGCGTAGATCGTAAATCGCATATCGGAAGCCCCCTCCGACCTCGCTGCGCTCGGCCACCTCCCCCGACTTCGTCGAGGGAGGGAATCAGCTTTCCTCCTCTCCCTCAGCTTGCTGGGGGAGATGTCGAGGAACGAGACAGAGGGGGCCTTCAGGAAACCGTCAGCCATCAGCCGAAGACCGCCATCCGCCATCCGCCAGAATCCATGAGCCGATTCAGTTGCGCAGGTAGTGCATGACTCTTCGCGGAGAGCGGAGAGCGGAGAGCGGAGAGCGGAAGCCGTGTTCTGTGCTCTTTTTTTGTCCTTCACCACCTATCCGCGCATCTTCCAAGCACCAGCCACTGAGTACCCTGTTCCCCATGGCCAGCGAATCCAAGAAACTCATCCTGCTCGCTCTCTCGGCGAACGTCGCAATAGCCGTGACGAAGTTCGTCGCTGCAGCCATCTCAGGGAGTACGGCGATGCTGGCGGAGGCGATTCACTCGGTTGCGGACTCCGGCAACCAACTGTTCCTGCTCCGCGGAGACGCCGTCTCACGCTACAGGGCGGACGTCACCCACCCGTTCGGGCGCGGGAAGTCGATGTACTTCTGGTCGTTCATGGTGGCGGTCGTGTTGTTCGTCGGCGGTGCGATCATCTCGATCTTCAACGGTTGGCAGCGCGTGCAGAACCCGGAGGTCCACGAAGGTGACGGGCTGCTCGTCTCGCTCGTGGTCCTCGCCATTGCGGCTGCGTTCGAGGTCTTCTTGGCCTGGCTCCCGGCGCTCAAGCAGTTCAACCGCATCCGTGGAACCAAAGGGTCGTGGCAGATGATCAAGGAGTCCAAGGACTCAGCGTTGATCATCGTCCTGTTCGAGGACACCGCCGCGGTTGTCGGCCTTTTCGTTGCGGCAGCCGGGCTGATCCTCACCGAGATCACGGGCACCGCTGTGTGGGACGGGTTGGCGTCGATCGTCATCGGTCTCATTCTCATAAGCGTTGCGTTGATCATCGCAAGGGAAATGAGCGCGCTGCTCATCGGCGAGTCGGCCAATAGGGAGGATCGGACAGCCATCAGGGTTGCGATTCTGGGTGTGCACCCGGTGCATCATGTTGAACGGTTGCTCACGATGCAGATGTCAGCCCACGAGATCCTGGTGACGGCAGATGTTGCGTTCGATGAAGGTGTCAACGAGGTTGTCGCTATCGAAGAGGTTGAATCGGCGATCAAGTCTGCTTGCCCTGATGCGAAGCGGATATTCATAGAGCCGGTGCGTCGATGACGATCGGGTCGGCGTCCGCACCTGCGTCCTCCGCGAATCTCGGCCCGGGTTTCGATACGCTTGGTCTCGCTCTCGCACTGAGGTGCACGGCAACGGTGGAGATGGCCGATGCGATGACGATCAGCGAAAACGGCTCGACGCGCAGGCTCGGCTCGCGGGACATGATCACGAAGACAGTGATGCGTGCG